>JAJZYI010000025.1 GCA_021798135.1 Actinomycetes bacterium
GGGCACTGCGGCCCGGCCGCCAGGTGGGCACTGCGGCCCGGCCGCCAGGTGGGCACTGCGGCCCGGCCGCCAGGTGGGCACTGCGGCCCGGCCGCCAGGCGGGGTGTGTGCCGGTGGTGCCGGCGGGCGGCCGCAGTGGCCGGCCCGCCGGCACCGTCCGGCCGCTACAGGCTGGTGCCGTTGGTCGTGCAGCTGTTCGTGGGCTGGTCGCCGGCCAGGCGCTGGGCGATGAACGTCAGCGCGGCGCCCTGCGCCTCGAACAGGGTGAGGGCGTGCTCGCCCGGGAACGTGGCCGACTGGATCACGGTGCCGTCGCTGCACAGCGTGGCGTAGACCTGGTCCTCCACGCTGGTCGGGATGATCTCGTCCACGTCGCCGCGGTACATGAACGTCGGCACGTCGATCGTGGCGCCGGGCTGGCCCGGGCTGTTCTGCAGCAGGTCGGCCTGCCAGTTGCCGAGCTTCAGCACCTGCTGGAGGGTCAAGCCGCCCGTCGTGACCTGGCTGATCCTCATCCCGGCGCCGTCGATGATGTCGCCGGCGACGCAGGCGGTGTCGAGCTTGGCGACCAGCTGCTGCCCCGTGGCGTTGAGGAGGCTCGTGAAGGGCAGGTCGGGGTACGCGTTCGCCATCCCGATGATGGCGATCCCGGCGAGACCGGCGAAGGCGCCGCCGTCGAGGGACTCGCCGACCTGGATCAGGTTGCCCGGGACGCCGCCGGCGGCCACGCCGACCAGGTCGACCTTGGGCTGGTACGAAGGCCACAGCTGGCCGGCCCAGGTGGCGGCGCCGCCGCCCTGCGAGTAGCCCCACACCACCGTGGGAGCGGAGAACGACAGCCCCGAGCCCGGGATCTGGGCCCCGACGCGGGCCATGTCCAGGACGGCGTGGCCCTCGGACAGCCCGGCGACGTACGTGGCCGGCGGCGTGTCGGTGGTGCCGCTCCACTGGTAGTCGGTGGCGACGACCGCGTAGCCCTTGGCCACGGTGGCGTCGATGTTGACGGACTCGTACTCGCTGTTGGTGCCGAACAGCTTGGACGGCGCGCAGGACGGTCCGATGCCCTGGGTGCCGACGGCGTAGTCGACCACCGGTCGGGGGCCCGGACCGGGCCACGGGGCCGTGGGCACGATGACGGTGCCGGTCACGACGTCGGGCTTCCCCTGGGCGTCGGTGGACACGTAGGCGACCGTCCAGTCGGTCGTGTTCGGCAGGGCGGTCGCGTCCGACGGCGCCGGCTCGTAGTAGAGGAGCTGGCCGTGGACCGACCCGGCCGGCGCGCTGGGCACGTCGTAGAACGACCCGTTGGGCCCGGGTCCCTGCACGGCCGCCGGGTACGGGTCCGGCTGCGGCGCAGGACTGCTGCCGCCGCTGCCCGTACCCCCGCCGCTGCCGGTCGTGGTGCAGGCGGCGAGGACCAGCCCGAGCGACAGCACCGCCGCCGCTGCCCTGGCACCGTCGCGCCGCCATCGTCCGGCGCCGGCTCGCCGCCACTGTCCGGCGCCGGCTCGCCGTGCCCACCCGTGGTCGCCGACGCCGCCGGCCCCGCCGCCGTGCTGGGCGTGGCGCCCCGCGGGCGCGGCAGCGCTGTCGCATGCCGGTCGCCCGGCCGTGGTCCCCCTCATGTGGTCCCCCTCCGTCTCCCCGCACGCCGCTGGCGGCCCTCCCGGCCGCCGGGGTCCGGCGCACGGAATTCAGACTGACATGAATTCCTGGCCGCGGGCAAGCATCGCCTTCACGGCCGCAGCAGCGTCCCGTCGATGAGCAGGTCGAGCGCGTCGAGCATGGGGAGGAACGGCACGTCGGGGTCGAGGCTGGCCAGGCCGAGGCCCATCCCGACCGTCTGCAGCAGGGCGGCCGCCGCGTCGCTGCCGATCGAGCGGGAGAGCTCGCCGCTCTCGACGGCCTGGTCGACGAGCAGGCGGTTCATGGCGAGGGCTGCCGAACCGATGGCGGCGAGGTCCTCGGCGCCGAAGGCGCCCTGGTCCGGCGGCTCGCCCCGGCGGGCGTCGCGCGACGCGGCGATGCCCTCGAGCATGACGACGGCGATGAACGGCAGGACGTGGGGCCGCTCGGCATACAGGTTCCGGTAGAGGTCGACGAACCCGTGCAGCCGCCGCCGGAGGTCGCCCGGCACCAGCACGCGGGCGGCGACGGCGGCGACGTAGTCGTCGAAGACGGCGTCGGTGGCGGCCCGGAACAGGGCCCGCTTGGACGGGAAGTAGTGGTAGATCGACCGTGCCGCGAGCCCGAGCTCCCGTGCCAGCTGCTCCACCGACAGGCCGCTGTAGCCCAGCTCGCCGAAGCGCCGCTGGGCGGCCGCCAGGATCCGCTCCCGGGTGCCGGGCCCCGCCGAGGCCGGCGGGCGGCCGCGCCGCCGGTGGCCGCCGGGGGGCTGCGATGGCTCGGCGTCTGCCACCGGGGGACCGTACCGCGCGCCGGGCGCCGCTCAGCTCCGGACCAGCGGCTTGTACCGGATCCGGTGCGGTTGCTCGGCGTCCGCCCCCAGGCGCTTGCGGCGGTCGGTCTCGTAGTCGCTGAAGTTGCCCTCGAACCACCGGACCTCGGAGTCGCCCTCGAAGGCCAGGACGTGGGTGGCGACGCGGTCGAGGAACCAGCGGTCGTGGCTCACCACCACGGCACAGCCGGGGAAGCTCAGCAGGCCGTCCTCGAGCGCCCGCAGGGTGTCGACGTCCAGGTCGTTGGTGGGCTCGTCGAGCAGCAGGAGGTTGGCCCCGCTGCGCAGCACCCTGGCCAGCTGCACCCGGTTGCGCTCGCCGCCCGACAGCTGGCCGACCAGCTTCTGCTGGTCGCTGCCGGTGAAGCCGAAGCTGGCGACGTACGCCCGCCCGTGCAGCTCCCGTCCGCCGACGACGATGCGGTCCTGCCCGCCGGTCACCGCCTCGAAGACGGTGGCGCCCGGGTCGAGCTCGTGGCGGGTCTGGTCCGCGTAGCCGAGGACGACGCTCGGCCCGACGACCAGCTCGCCGGCGTCGGGCTGCTGGTGGCCGGCGATCATCTCGAACAGGGTGGTCTTGCCGGCCCCGTTCGGGCCGATGACGCCGACGATGCCGCCCGGTGGGAGCAGGAACGACAGGTCGTCCACGAGGAGGCGGTCGCCGAACCCCTTGGTGACGTTGCGGGCCTCGACGACCTGGTCCCCGAGCCGGGGGCCGGGCGGGATGGTGATGGCGAGCCGGTCCGGCCGCCGCTCGGCCGCCTCGGCCTCGGCCACGAGCTGTTCGAAGGCGGTGATGCGTGCCTTCCCCTTCGCCTGGCGGGCGCGCGGGGACATGCGGATCCAGTCGAGCTCGCGCTCGAGGGCGCGGCGCCGGGCGTCGTCGGCCTTCTCCTCGCGTGCCAGCCGCTGCTGCTTCTGGTCCAGCCACGACGAGTAGTTGCCCTCCCAGGGGATGCCGTGGCCGCGGTCGAGCTCGAGGATCCAGCCGGCCACGTTGTCGAGGAAGTACCTGTCGTGGGTCACGGCGACCACGGTCCCCGGGTACTGCTCGAGCGTCCGCTCGAGCCACGCCACCGACTCCGCGTCCAGGTGGTTGGTGGGCTCGTCCAACAGGAGCAGGTCGGGCTTCTGCAGCAGCAGCCGGCACAGGGCCACCCGGCGGCGCTCGCCGCCCGACAGGGTGGCGACCTCGGCGTCGGCAGGCGGCAGGCGCAGGGCGTCCATGGCGATGTCGAGGGTGCGCTGCAGGTCCCAGGCGCCCAGCGCCTCGATGCGGTCCTGCAGGGTGGCCTGCTCGGCGAGCAGGGCGTCCATGTCCGCGTCGGGGTCGCCCATGGCCGCGCAGACCTCGTCGAAGCGGGCGAGCAGCGACGTCGCCTCGCCGACCCCGTCGGCGACGTTGCCGGCCACGTCCTTGGTGGGGTCGAGGGTCGGCTCCTGCGGCAGGTACCCGACCGTGAAGCCGGGCGTCAGCCGGGCCTCGCCGGTGAAGCCGTCGTCGACGCCGGCCATGATGCGCAGCAGCGAGGACTTGCCGGAGCCGTTCGACCCGATCACGCCGATCTTCGCTCCCGGGAAGAACGACAGCGTGATGCCGCGCAGGACCTCGCGGTCGGGCGGGTAGAAGCGCCGGAGGTCGCGCATGGTGAAGATGAACTGGGCCGTCATGCCCGCCAGTCTGGCGCGGCGACGGGGTGCCGGTGCACGGCCGGCGACGGGGTGCCTGTGCACGGCCGGCGACGGGGTGCCTGTGCACGGCCGGCGACGGGGTGCCTGTGCACGGCCGGCGACGCGGTGCCTGTGCACGGCCGGCGACGGGGTGCCGGTGCACGGACGGCGACGCCGGCGGGGGCGGGTGAGGCCCGAAGTGCGGCCGTCAGGCCCCGACGACCTCCGGCAGCAGGTCGCTGATCGGCCCGCGCACGACCTCGTCGGCGAGGTCGTCCATGTCGGTGGGACCGCCGTTCACGATGACCACCGCAGCGCCGGCGCGCTTCGCCAGGGGGACCAGCGCTGCGGCGGGGTAGACCGACAGCGTGGAGCCGACCGCCAGGAGCAGGTCGCAGCGCCCCGCGGCGCGTTCGGCCCGCTGCAGGTCCTCGGCGACGAGAGGCTGGCCGAAGCTGATGGTCGCCGACTTGACCAGGCCGCCGCACGTCCCGCCGTCCGCCGGTTCGGTGCAGCGCGGGTCGGTGTCCCCGGCGCGCACCCTGGCCAGCACCTCCTCCATCGGCCAGCGTGCCCCGCACCGCAGGCACGCCGCCGTGCGGGTGGTGCCGTGGATCTCCACCACCCGAGCGGGGGTGTGGCCCGCCAGCAGGTGCAGGCCGTCGGTGTTCTGGGTGACGAGCAGGTCGAGGGTGCCGCGGCGCTCCAGCTCGACCAGGGCGAGGTGCCCCGCGTTCGGCATCGCCGTGTCGACCGGCGAGGCCAGGCGCGTCTGCCATGCCCGGCGGCGCACGGCCGGGTCGCTCACGAAGTGCTCGATCGAGGAGAGCTTCTCCGCCTCGGGATCGCGGGTCCACACCCCGTGCGGTCCGCGGAAGTCCGGTATGCCCGAGTCCGTCGAGATGCCGGCGCCGGTGAGCACCAGGATCGCCGATGCCTTGGCCACCAGCCGCCGCGCCCGGGTCCCGTCGGGTGCGGCGCGATCGGGTCCAGGGCGAGCGCCTGCGCGTGCTGCGGGCCCTGTGCCTGCTCCGGGCCCTGCGCCTGCGCTCGCCCGGTGCGGCGCCCCGGTCCATCGGTCGTGACCGGCCATCGTGCCAGTGTCGCGCCGGGAGCCCGTTAGCGTGCGCAGGGTGATGCCGTCGTCGCTGCGACCGCTGCGGTCCAGGAACTTCGCCATGCTGTGGTCCGCGGCGCTGGTGTCGAACGTCGGCACCTGGATGCAGACCGTCGCCCTCGGCTACGTCGTCACCCGCAACACGCACAACCCGCTGTGGACGGGTGTGGTGGCGGCCGCTGCGTTCGTGCCCATCGGGCTGCTCTCGCCGGTGGGTGGGGCGCTGGCCGATCGGCTCGACCGGCGACGCTGGCTCATGGCCACCACCGTCGCTGAGGCGGCGTTCGCCGCCCTGCTGGCGCTCCTGTCGGCCAGCGGCCACGAGCAGCCCTGGCTGCTCACCCTGGTCGCCCTGGCCGGGGGGTGCGCGTCCGCCATCGGCTTTCCCACCTACCAGGCGATGCTGCCCGACCTGGTGGAGCAGCAGGACCTGCTGGCGGCCGTGTCGCTGTCGTCCGCCCAGTTCAACCTGGGCCGTGTCATCGGCCCGGCGCTCGCCGGCGTGGTCCTGGTGGCCGGCGGCGTGGCCTGGGCGTTCGCCGCCAACGCGGTGTCGTTCGGGGCGGTGGTCGTCGCCCTGGCGCTGGTCAGGCTCCCGAGGCACGAGCGGCCGCCTGCTGCCGAGACCCTGTGGTCCCGCCTGGTCGAGGGGGCGCGCACCACGGTCGCGGAGCCGGGATGCCGCGCCGCGGTGGTGCTGATCGGCGTGGTCGCCCTCGTCGGGTCGCCGTTCATCGCCCTGGTGCCGGCCATGGCGGTGGACGCGCTGCACCGCGGCGCGACGGGCACGTCCGTCCTCGTCACCGGGCAGGGGGTCGGGGCCGTGGTCGGAGCGCTGGCCCTGGCGCCCCTGGCCGTGGCGCTCGGCCGTGGCCGACTCGTGCGGCGCGCCCTGCTGGCCTTCCCCGTCGCCCTCGCTGCCTACGGCGTTGCCGGCGGCCTGTGGACCGAGGCCCTCGCCATCGCCGTCGTGGGCGCCTGCTACATCGGCGTGCTGTCGGGCCTCAACACCGTGGTGCAGCTCCGGGCCCCGAGCGCTGCCCGGGGGCGGGTCCTCGGCATCTACATGATGGCGCTCGGCACGATCTACCCGGTGGGCGCCATCGTCGAGGGGGCGATCGCGCGGCCGCTGGGCATCCGGGCCGTGACGGTGGGGGCCGGCGTGGCCCTGCTCGCCCTGCTGGCGGTGATCGGGCTGGTCCGCCGGTCGTGGCTGGTCGCACTGGACGACCCGGAGCCGGTGCCGGTGGTGGCTCCCGACCCGGGCGGGCCGGAAACGGGTGCGCCCAGCGTGGTGCCGGTGGCAGGCGGGCCGGAGGCGGGTGCGCCCGGCGCGGTGCCGGTGGCGAGCGATGTCGCCCCGGGGCGGGCCGTGCCGGCCCGGCGGGAGCTCCCGGGAGCCGTCCGGTGAGCAGTGCGGACGGGCCGGTGACGGTGGCCGAGGACGACGGCGGGCAGGTGCAGCTGGTCGACGCGGCCAGTGCCGAGGTGCTGCAACGGCGAGCCGCCGGCGCGCTGCGGGCTGCCGGTGCCCGCCCCGGCGACCGGGTGGCGTTCTGCCTGCCGTCGTCGGTCGGCCTGCTCGCCGCCGTCCTCGGCGCGCTGCGCACCGGCGTCGTGCCTGTCCTGCTCAACGCCACGCTCCTGCCGGCCGAGCGCGACGCGCTGGTGGCGGACTGCGACCCGGTCACGGTCGTGGACGACGAGGCCGCCCTGGCTCGGCTGGTGGCGGGGCCGCCGGTCGACCTGGCGCCGGTGCCGCTGGCCAGGCCGATGCACTACACCTCCGGCACGACGGGCCGGGCCAAGGGGGTCTGGACGGGCGTCCTCGACGAGGACGAGGCGCGCGCACTGTTCGACGACGAGGCCGACCTCTGGGGGTTCGACTCGTCCGACGTCCACCTGGTCTGCTCGCCCATGTACCACTCGGTGTCGGTCCGCTTCGCCGCCGGCACGCTGCTCCGTGGCGGGCGGCTGGTGGTGCTGCGGCGGTTCGACGCGGACGTGGCGGCCAGGGCGGTGGCGCGCCACCGGCCGACGACGACGTTCCTCGCTCCCACGTCGCTCGGTCGTCTGCTGCGCGCCGCCGCGCTGCCGGACAGGCTGCAAGGGCTGCGGCTGCTGGTCCACGCCGGGTCGCCGTGCCCGGCGCCGGTGAAGCGCGAGGCCATGGACCGGACCGAGCCGGGTGCGGTGTGGGAGTTCTACGGCTCCACGGAGGGCCAGTTCACCGCGTGCTCGCCGGAGGAGTGGTTGGACCGGCCCGGAACGGTGGGCCGGGCCCGCCCCGGCCGCCGCCTCGCCGTCGACCCGGACGGCACGGTGTGGTGCCACGCGCCGGGGTACGCCCGGTTCAGCTACTGGAACCGCCCTGAGGCGACTGCAGCTGCGTGGCGCGGTGACGCGTTCACCGTCGGCGATCTCGGGCGCCTCGACGAGGACGGCTACCTGTACCTGGACGGGCGGCGCGACGACCTGGTCATCACCGGGGGTGTCAACGTCTATCCCGTGGAGGTCGAGGCCGCGCTGGCCGACGTGCCGGGCGTGGAGCAGGTGGCGGTCTTCGGTGCCCCCGACCCGGACTGGGGCCAGCGGGTGTGCGCCGCGGTGGTGGGCACGGCGTCGGTCGGCGAGCTGCGGCGCCGGGCCGAGGAGCGGCTGGCACCCTACAAGCGACCCAAGGAGTACCTGCGCGTCGACGCCATTCCTCACACCGCCACCGGCAAGGTCCGTCGCAGCCGGCTCGCCGGCGACCTCGGGCTCCAGGCGCCGGCCGGTGCCGGCGGGGTCGAGGGTGGCGGCCGGGTCGACGGTGCCGGTGGGGTCGGCGGTGCCGGTGGGGTCGGCGGTGCCGGTGGGGTCGGCGCCGGGAAGGCCGTCGGACCGGCGGGGACCTGAGGAGCGCGGGGCGCGGGTCCGGGCCGGGCTCGGGTCAGGCCTCGGCGACCTCGGGTGCGCCGTGGCCGGCGACGGTCGGTGCGCCAGCCTCGGCGGCGCGGATGTCCGCCTCGATCTTGGGCGTGGTGAGCCGCTCCATCACGAACGCGAGACCCGGGACGAACCCGGCGAGGACCACGGGGAGCAGCTTGCCGAACGACCACCGCACCCTGCGGGCCATGTCGTAGCCGGCGGCGAGGTAGACGATGTAGGCGAAGCCGTGGATCGGTCCCACGATCGCCACGACGGTGCTGTCGTGGGCGGCGTACTGCAGCGGCACGCCCACGCAGGCGAGCACCACCAGGCCGACGCCGACGATGTACGCCATCACCCGGTAGCGCAGCAGCGCTCCGCGCATGGCCTTCGGGCTGAGCGAGCGGTCGGAGCCGCCCCAGCCGATGAGGGCCAGGGCCGTGGTGGTGGGCCGCTCGGCCCCGGGGCTGGTCACCATGTCTTGCGCCTCCCACTGGCGTTCAGGGCGGCGAGGTAGCGGTTGTACTCCGCGAGGGCCGCGTCCTCGTCGTCGTCGCTGTTCCGGGTGCCGTCGGCGGCCGGGGCACTCCCAGCGGCCGGGTCGCCCGCTCCCGGGCACTGGCCTCCGGCGTCGCCCGCCGGGGGGACGCCCAGGAAGGCCTCGGCGCCGGCGACCACGCCAGCGGCGGCCTCGGCGGTGCCGCCGCTGCCGGTGGCTCCGGCCACGGCGGTGCTGCGGTGGTCGCGGCGCCGCGGCGGGGCCTGCAGGGCCCAGCCGACCGGTCGCTCCGCGTGCTGGGCCGCGGCGCGGGCCCGAGCCTCAGGACCGTCGGGCTGCTGGTGGACCATCTTCCACCACACGAACACCGCGTAGGCCGCGAAGAACGGCCACTCGAAGGTGTACGCCCAGCTCAGGCTGTTGCCGCTGAGGGCCCGGTTGAGCTGCCACCAGGCGAGGCCCAGGAACGTCGGGACGACCGTGAGGACCACCAGGTGCAGGAGCAACGCTCGGCGGGTCACCCACATGCGCACGTTCACAAGGCTAGCGAGCGCTCGCCGGGGCGTGGGACGCGGGCCGACCGGCTCGGGTGCGGCGCACGGCGGGTGGGACGCGGGCCGCCCGGCTCGGGTGCGGCGCACGGCGGGTGCGGCGCAGGGCGGGTGGGGTGCGGCGCACGGCGGGTGCGGCGCAGGGCGGCGCGATGTGCCGCGTTGGCCGCCGACGGGAGATGATCGTGACATGCCGATCGCCACCGTCAACCCCGCCACCGGCCGGACGGAGCGCACGTTCGAGCCCCACGACGACGCCGAGGTCGAGGCCCGGCTGGCCCGGGCGGCAGCCGCGGCGGCCGACTACCGGCTGACGTCGTTCGAGGAGCGGGCCCGCTTGGCGGTGACGGCGGCCGACCTCCTCGAAGGCGAGCTGCCGGTCCTGGCGCGCATCCTCACCACCGAGATGGGCAAGACCTTCGCGGCGGCGAAGGGAGAGGTGGCGAAGTGCGCCACCGCGTTCCGCTACTACGCCGAGCACGCCCAGGCGATGCTGGCCGAGGAGGCCGTGGCGCTCGACAACGGCACCGGCGCGGTGCGCTACGAGCCCATGGGGCCGGTCCTCGCCGTCATGCCGTGGAACTTCCCGCTGTGGCAGGTGGTGCGCTTCGCCGCGCCGGCGCTCATGGCCGGCAACGTCGGGCTGCTCAAGCACGCCTCCAACGTGCCGCAGACGGCCCTGGCGCTCGAGGACCTCCTGCTGCGGGCGGGGTTCCCACCCGGGGCGTTCCAGGTGCTGCTGGTGCCGTCCGCCGCGGTGGCGGGGATCGTGGCGGACGACCGCGTCCGGGCGGTGACGCTCACCGGGTCCGAGGCGGCCGGCCGCTCGGTGGCGGAGGCGGCGGGCCGAGCGCTCAAGAAGTCCGTGCTGGAGCTGGGGGGCAGCGACCCGTTCATCGTCCTCCCCTCGGCGGACCTGGCTCGCGCCGCGGCCGTCGCCGTCGAGGCCCGGGTGCAGAACAACGGGCAGAGCTGCATCGCCGCCAAGCGCTTCGTCGTGCACCGGGACTGCTACGACGAGGTGGTCGGGGCCATGGTGAAGGCCATGGAGGCGCTGGCCGTCGGCGACCCGATGGACCCGGCCACCGAGGTGGGTCCGCTCGCCACCGCCGCCGGTCGCGACGAGGTCGCGGCCCAGGTGGAGGACGCTCGGAGCCAGGGTGCCGAGGTGCTGTGCGGCGGGTCCCCGCTCACCCGCGACGGCTGGTACTACCGGCCGACGGTGCTGGCGGGCGTCCGGCCGGGCATGCGCGTCCACGAGGAGGAGGTGTTCGGCCCGGTGGCGACGGTCTACCGGGCCGAGGACACCGCCGACGCGATCCGGATCGCCAACGACACGGGGTTCGGCCTCGGTGCCAGCGTGTGGACGGGGGACCCGGGCGAGGAGGCGGCCGTCGTCGGTGCCCTGCGGGCCGGCATGGTGTTCGTGAACGCCATGGTGGCGTCGATGCCCGCGCTGCCCTTCGGCGGGGTCAAGCGCTCGGGGTATGGACGGGAACTGGCGGTGCACGGCATCCGCGAGTTCTGCGACGTGAAGGCGGTCCGCCGGGTCTGACCGGTGCCGGTGGGCCCGGCGGGCGGGCACCGGTCGGCCGGCGCGTGCTCCTGCCTCAGGCGCTGGTCCAGCCGGCGGCCCAGTGCTGGGCCGGCGCCTCGCCGATGGCGCGGGCGAGCACGGCGAGGGCGCGGACCATGCCGCGTCGCTCGTCGGAGGGGATGGCGCCGAGCATGCCCCGGACCAGGTCGCGGCGGCGTTCGGTCACCTTGCTGACCAGGGACCGCCCGTCGGCCGACAGCGACAGCTCGATCTCGCGTCGGTCGAGCTGGTCGCGCTCGCGCTCGACGAGGCCCTTGCGCACCAGGCGGTCGCACATGCGGGTGGCCGTCGACGGGTTGACGCCCATGGCCTCGGCGAGGTCGGCCAGCCGGCACGGCTCCTGGGTGGCCAGCAGCACCAGGGTCCGGTACTGGGGCAGGGTGACGCTCTCGTTCACCTGGTGCACCGACGCCTCGGCGAGCGACACCATGGCCCGGCTGGCCAGGAGCACGGCCTCCACCACGTCCTCGTCGCCGACGGCCTCACCTGCGGGCGCGCCCGACCTCGTCGCCACGGCGGCTGCCCGGCCCGCCGTGGTGGCCTTCGCGCCGGCCTCCGCCCGGCCCGCCGTGGTGGCCTTCGCGCCGGCTGCCGCCCGTTGCCCCCGGTCCGCTGGGCCCTGGGCGTCCTGGTGCTCGCCGTGCGCCGCTCCGGCTCCGGTGCCGAGGGCCTCGGCCGGCCGGGCGGCGGTGCGACGCCGTGCCGCCACGCGCTCGCGGGCTGCCTCGGTCCGGCCTGTCGTCTGGATGTTCACTCAACCAGTATCGCGGGTGGGGGCGTGAGGGGCGTGGCGGAGCGAGACGCCCGTGTCGAGGCGGGCGCGGCGCTGCCGGCCCGGACGGCCCTGGCGAAGGGCCGCCGTCGACAGCAGGGCCCGGGCGTCGTCGAGCCGGCCGGCGCGCACCAGGTCGGGCAGGGGGCCGTGCAGCAGGCCGTGCCAGTCGACCGCCTCGGTCGAGCCCCCGGCGCCCTGCACGGCCCGGCGGGCCTCGGCGAGGAGCCGGGCCAGGGTACCCAGGTGCGGTCCGAGCGCTGCGGCAGCCCTGGTCCGTGCCCACGATGCCAGCGCCGGGCTGGCGCCACCCGTGGACACGGCGATGGTGACCGGCCCGTCGCGGTGCACGGCGGGCAGCACCGCCGAGCAGTGGGCGGGGTCGTCCGCCGCGTTCACCCACACGCCGGCCGCCTCGGCGTCCTCCCACACGGCTCGGTCCACCTCGGCGACACCCGTCGCGGCGAACACCAGCCGGTAGCCGGCAGCCTCGCCGCGCCGGTAGCGGCGCACGCGGACGTCGAGGGGCGGACCGCACCCCCCGTCGCCCAGCAGGCCGTCGGCGGTGAGGTCGTCGATGGCAGTGCTCACCTCGGGAGCGACCAGGGTCACCCGGGCGCCGCAGCGCAGCAGGGCCCCGGTCTTGCGGCCGGCGACTCGTCCCCCGCCCACGACGAGGCAGGGCCGGCCGCGGACGACCAGGCCGATCGGGAAGACCTCGCCGTCGATCACGACGCCCGGCCCCGCCGTCAGGGCCGCAGCTCGCCGACGGGCGCCGCCGCCGGCGAGCCGGTGCCCGCGGTGACCGGCGGCAGCCCGACCAGCCCGGCAGCGACCGTGGCGTGGGTGGCCTCGTCGATGAGCACGAAGCTCCCCGTCACCCGGTTGGCGGGGTAGGCGTCGGCCGCGAGCGGGACGGCGCTGTGCAGGCGGGCCACCCCGATGTCGTTGGTCCGCAGCTCCGGCGCCTCCGTCAGCGTCATGCTCCCCACGTCGAGGCGGGAACGGACCGAGACCACCCGGACCGGCGCCACCCGGGTCGTGTGCTTGACCTGGTACCGCTGGCCGGCGGCCAGCGGCGCCTCGGCGAACCAGCAGATGGTGGCCTCCACCTCCTCCCGCGGCTCGGGAGCGCCGGCCACCGGGGCGATGAGGTCGCCGCGGCTGACGTCGAGGTCGTCGGCCAGCGTGACGGTGACGGACATCGGCGGGACGGCGGCGTCGAGCGGGCCGTCGAAGGTGGACACGGCCGCCACCACCGTGCGGCCGCCCCCGGGCAGCACCACGACCTCGTCGCCGGGACGCAGCACGCCGCCCGAGACCATGCCGGCGTAGTCACGGCCGCCGCCGGGCCGGCGTAGCACCCACTGCACGGGCAGGCGGGCGCCGTTGCCCGTCCCGGCTGCCCACGTGCCGGACGGGGCGTCCTGGAGCGCCTGCAGCACCGTCGGCCCCTGGTACCAGGGCGCTCGGTCCGACGGCTCCACCACGTTGTCGCCGTCGAGGGCCGAGACCGGCACGACGAGCGGTGGCGACGCGCCGAGCCGGCGAGCGAGCTCGGCCACGTCGCCGGCGACGGCGTCGAAGGCCGACTGGCCCCACCCGGCCAGGTCCATCTTGTTGGCGGCGACGATCCACGACCGCACCCCGAGGAGGGTCGCGATGCAGCAGTGGCGGCGCGTCTGCTCGCGCAGGCCGCCAGTCACGTCGACGACCACGACGGCCAGGTCGGCCGTCGACGCACCGGTGGCCATGTTCCGCGTGTACTGGACGTGGCCCGGGCAGTCGGCGATGACGAACTTGCGGCGCGGGGTGGCGGCGTAGCGGTAGGCGACGTCGATGGTGATGCCCTGCTCGCGCTCGGCCCGGAGGCCGTCGGTGACGAACGACAGGTCGACGCCGTCGACGCCGCGGCGCCGGCTCGCCGACGACAGCGCCTGGATCTGGTCGTCGAAGAGCTGCTTGGTGTCGTGGAGCAGGCGGCCGATGAGCGTCGACTTGCCGTCGTCGACCGAGCCCACCGCGGCGAACCGGAGCAGTCCCGCGTCGGCAGCCACACCCTGACCGCCTCGAACGTCGGGCTGGCCCGGACCGCCTGGAACGTCGGGGTCGTCCGGACCGCCCGGAACGTCGGGGTCGTCCGGACCGGCGACAGCGGTCGCCATCAGAAGTAGCCCTCGCGCTTGCGGTCCTCCATGGAGGTCTCCGACACGCGGTCGTCGGCCCGCGTCGCGCCCCGCTCGCTCACGCGAGAAGCGGCCGTCTCGGCGATGATCTCGGCGACGGTCGATGCCGCCGAGCGGACCGCACCCGTGCACGTCGCGTCCCCCACGGTGCGGAAGCGGACCTCCAGCTTCTCCACGGCCTCGCCCGGGCCGGGCCGCACCCAGTCGGAGGTGGCCAGCAGCATGCCGTCGCGGCGGACGACCTCGCGCCGGTGGGCGAAGTAGATCGAGGGCAGCTCGATGCGCTCCCGCTCGACGTACTGCCAGACGTCGAGCTCCGTCCAGTCCGACAGCGGGAAGGCGCGGAGGTGCTCTCCGGGGCGGACGCGGCCGTGGTAGAGCTGCCACAGCTCGGGGCGCTGGTTGCGCGGATCCCACTGGCCGAAGCCGTCGCGGAACGACAGCACCCGCTCCTTGGCCCTGGCCTTGTCCTCGTCCCGGCGGGCTCCGCCGATGCAGGCGTCGAAGCGGTGCTCGGCTATGGCGTCGAGCAGCGTGACGCTCTGCAGGCGGTTGCGGGACCCGTCGGGACCGGGGTCGGCGACCCTGCCGCGGTCGATCGACTCCTGCACCGAGGCGACGATCAGGTCCTCGCCGAGCTCGGCGACACGCCGGTCCCGGAACGCGAGCACCTCCGGGAAGTTGTGGCCCGTGTCGACGTGCATGACGGGGAAGGGGAACCGGGCGGGCCGGAACGCCTTCTCGGCCAGGCGGAGCAGGACGGCGGAGTCCTTGCCCCCGCTGAACAGCAGGACCGGTCGCTCGCACTCGGCCGCCACCTCGCGCATCACGAAGACGGCGTGGGCCTCGAGCTGGTCCAGGTGGCTGGGACGGCGCAGGCGTCCGGAGGCGGAGCCGTCGGGGCCCACGGCTCCGGGACCGGCCGGCCCGGCGTGCTGACTGTCGGCGGTCACGGTCATCGATCGGCGTCCTCCATCGTCGTGCAGCCCACGCCGGGCGGGCCGGTCACCCGGCACCCGGCAAATGCTTCAAATATGATCGGAATAGTCATGTATAGTACCCCGTCGAGCGGCCCTGTCCACCACGTGCCGGACCGGCCCCAGGCCGAGAACGCCGCCGCTCACCCGCAGACCGCAGACCGCAGACCGCAGACCCGCAGACCGCAGACCCGCAGACCCGCAGGACGAAGTCAGCGCGACGGGGTCCGGAGCCGGAAGCCCGGCACCCGGAGCCCGCCCGCCCGCCGATGCCGAGCATCCCCGAGGAGACGACGTGACCGCAGAACCCTCCGCCGCACAGAACCCGGCGGCCACCGCCGTGGGCGCCGGGCGACCGGTCCCGGTGGTGGAGGTCGACCCGGCCGAGATCGCCGACGTCGCCGCCGCCCTGGAGACGCGCCCTGCCACCGCGGCGATCGCCTGGGCCGTCGAGCGCTTCGACCGGAGGGTCGCCCTGGCCTGCTCCTTCCAGGACTGCGTGGTGGTCGACCTGGCCGTGCAGGTCGACCCGCGCATCGAGGTGCTGTTCCTCGACACGGGCTCGCACTTTCCCGAGACGCTCGCCTACGTCGAGCAGGTGCGCGAGCTCTACGACCTCGACCTGACGGTGGTGTCCCCGGGCCCTGGCGCTGACGCGTGGCCGTGCGGCAGCGAGCGGTGCTGCGAGGTCCGCAAGGTCGAGCCGCTGGGCCGCGCCCTGGCCGGGCGGGGCGCCTGGCTCACCGGCCTGAAGCGGGTGGACGCCCCGACCCGGGCCGGTGCGCCGGTCGTGTCGTGGGACGCGGCGAGGGCGATGGTCAAGGTCAACCCCATGGCGACCTGGACGGACGACGACGTGGAGCGCTACGCGGCCGACCACGGCCTGCCGGTGCATCCCCTGGTGCCCCGGGGGTACCGGTCGATCGGCTGTGCGCCGACCACGCGCCCGGTGGCGCCGGACGAGGACCCCCGCGCCGGCCGGTGGTCGGGGACGGGCAAGATCGAGTGCGGGCTGCACCGGTGACGGGGTCCCGCCACGATCCGCCCATCGGCACGGAGCTGCGCGGCAGCGACCGTCGGGCCGTCTCCTTCGTCCGGCCCTACCGCCGCATCGGCGAGCTCAACGCCGTCGAGCGGTCGAAGCTGCAGCGCCATCCCTACGAGGCGATCGGCGCAGTCATCGACGTCTACGCCCGTGCCGGCGCGAGCGCCATCGCCGAGGTGCCGGGCGAGGTGGAGCGGCTGAAGTGGGCTGGCATCTATCCGCAGCGCCAGGGGGGCGACGCCTTCATGCTGCGGGTCAAGGTGCCCGGCGGCCGCCTGACCGCAGCGCAGGCCCGCGAGGTCGGGGTGGTGGCCGAGGTCTTCGGCGAGGGGCCAGACGACAGCCCGGTCTTCGGCAACGGCTACGCCGACCTCACCACCCGCCAGGACGTGCAGGTCCACTGGGTGCGGATCGGGGACGTGCCCCGGATCTGGGAGCGCTTCGACAAGGTCGGCCTCACCACCGTCCAGGCGTGCGGAGACTCGGCCCGCAACGTGCTGTGCTGCCCGGTGTCCGGCGTCGACCCGGGCGAGGCGTTCGACGCCCTGCCGGTGGCCGTCGCCATCAGCGACTTCTTCACCGGCAACCGCGAGTACGCCAACCTCCCGCGGAAGTTCAAGATGAGCGTGACGGGCTGCCTCGAGGACTGCGCCCAGGCAGAGATCAACGACATCGGGCTGTGGCCGGCGCGGGCGTCCGACGGCGCGGTCGGCTTCAACCTCCTCGTCGGGGGCGGGCTCTCCGACGGCGAGAGGATGGCCTCGGACGTCGACGTGTTCGTGGCTCCAGAGCACGCCGTCGAGGTGTGCCGCGCCGTCGCCCAGCTCTACGGCGAGCTCGGCAACCGCGAGCACCGCGGTCTCGCCCGCATGCGCTACCTGGTGGAGGAGCTGGGCCCGGAGGGGTTCCGCGGCGAGCTGGCGGCCCGGTCCCGGGTGCCGCTGCCGCCTGCGGGGGAGGAGCTGACCCGCCACTACAGGGGCGACCACGTGGGGGTGCACCCGCAGCGGGGCGACGGGCTGTTCACGGTGGGGTGTGCGGTCCCCGTGGGCCGGATGACCGGCATCGAGCTGGTCGAGGCCGCCCGCCTCGCCGAGACGTACGGCGACGGCACCGTCCGGCTCGGCACCGACCAGAACTTCGTGCTCGCCGGCGTGCCCGAGGACCGCCTGGACGACCTGCTCGGCGAGGACCTCGTGCGCCGGTACTCGCCGTTCCCGGGGCCGTTCGAGCGCGGCGTCGTCGCCTGCACCGGTTCCGAGTTCTGCCGGTTCGCCGTGGTGGAGACCAAGGAGCGCGCCGTGCGGCTTGCCCGGCGGCTCGACGCCGAGCTCGGTCCGGATGGCGGGTTCGGTCCGGATGGCGGGTTCGGTCCGGATGGCGGGATCAGCGGCACCACCGGCCACCCCGGTGGGCCGGTCCCGCCCGATCGCGGCATCGTCCGCCTGCACCTGTCGGGGTGCTCGGCCTCGTGCGCCCAGCCCCAGATCGCCGACATCGGCCTCCGCGGCGCCACCGCCGAGCGTGGCGACCGGCTCGTCGAGGCGGTGGACGTGGGCGTCGGCGGGTCGCTCGGACCCGACGCCGCCTTCGGCGACTGGGTGGACGGTGGTCGTCCCGTGGACGAGCTGGCCGAGTCGCTCGTGCGGCTCGTGCGCCGCTACCGGCAGGAGCGCCGGCCGGGGGAGCCGCTGGCCGCGTGGGCGCGACGCACGCCGGCCACCGCCGTCAGGGCGGCGCTCGACGGCGTGCAGGACGAGCTGGCTGAGCCGAGGGAGGGACGCCGGTGAAGGGGTACGCGATCCGCGAGCGGATGAACGGCGTTGCCGAGGCACCGGGGAAGACCTGGTTCTGGGAGCTCGAGGCGGGTGTCATCGACGCCGGCCGGTGCATCCAGTGCGGGACCTGCGTGGCGGTCTGCCCGTCCAACTCGATCGGGGTGGAGCCCGGGCGCATGCTGCCGGAGCTGGTGAAGATGTGCACCGGCTGCTCCCTCTGCTGGGACTTCTGCCCCCGGGGCGGGCTGCGGTACGAGGCCCTGTGGCCCCCTTCGACCCCCGAGGCCGGTGCGGAGCGCGACGTCGCCGCCGCGCCGGCCGCCGGGCGTGGAGCATCGACGGGTCCCCTGGCGGAGGAGGACGGCCGTGCCGCCAGCGCGGCCCGGCAGGTGCCGGTCGTCCTGCGCACCGACAGCGCGGACCCCTACTGGAAGCTGACCGGCGGCCCGCCCGGCGATGGCCTGGGGGCCGTCGTCGCCCGGTACGCGGCGCGGGCGTCCGGCCGGCCGGACGGGGCCCAGGACGGGGGAGTGGTGTCGGCCGTGCTGCTGGCGGCGCTCGCCGGCGGCGACATCGACGGCGCCGTCGTCGCCGTGCCGCGCACCGATCCGGACCAGCCGTGGAAGGGCGTTCCCACGCTGGCCACCAGCGCCGACGACATCCGCGCCGCCGCCGGCAGCTTCTACAACCAGACGATGGCGCTGGCCCAGCTCGACCTCGACCGCTACGACCTGCCGGCGCGGCCGCGGCTGGCGGTCGTGGGCACGCCGTGCGAGATCCAGGGGCTGCGAGCCATGCAGGCGCGGCGCTGGTCCGGCGGCACCGGCGCCCACCGGGTCGACGCCGTCGTGCTGGCCATCGCCCTGCTGTGCACCAAGAGCTTCGACTACGAGGCCCTCGTGCTGCGCGAGCTGCGCGACCGGCGGGGCGTCGACCTGGACCGGGTGGCCAGGGTGGACGTCGTCGGCGGGCGGATGCTGGTCGAGTACCGGGATGGCCGGCTGGCCGTCGACGAGCCGGTCAAGGCGTTCCACGGGGCGGCGCTGAAGGGCTGTGACGAGTGCGCCGACTTCGTCGGGCGCTGCGCGGACCTGTCGGTCGGCAGCGTGGGCTCGCTGGCCGGCTGGTCCAGCGTGCTGGTGCGCACCGACGCGGGCCGCCAGGCGTTCGAGCGGGCCCGAGGGCGCCTGGACGTGCGCACGCTCGACGACCCGTCCGCCCTGGAGCGCCTGGACGCCCTCGACAAGCGCGTCGCCGACCGGTCCTTGCGGCGCAAGCTCGACCCCGACGGGCCGATGTTCATCGACTACGCCGAGCACGTCGCCTGCTACGAGGGCACGGACCGCGCCCCGGTGGAGCGGGCGCGATGAGCGCGCAGCCAGGCACGGCCGCGGGCGCAGTGCCGGGGTCGCCCACTGCGGCGGCCGGGGGTGGTGCGCCGTGGTCGCCCACCGCGGCGGCCGCAAGCGGCACGGCGCCGGCGGGAGACCTGACGACCGGCGTGGTGGGAACCCCGGCCGGCCCGGCGGGCGGCGGGCGGCCGGACGGGCTGCCCGCCGCCCCCGAGCCGCTGTCGCTGCGCGACGCCTGGTGGGATGCCGAACGCCGTGGCGTGCCGCGCCCCGACGCCGTCGCGGCTGTCGCCGAGCTCGCCTGGGCCCACTGGGGCCCGCTCCTCCCGGGGGCCGACGCCGCCTGGTTGGCCGCGGTGACCGGCGGCTACCGTCGGGAGCTGTGGCTGTGGCTGGTCGGGGAGCGGACGTGGGAGCAGGTGGTGACCGGGCTGGCCGGCAGGACGCTCCGGCGGCTCCCGGCCCGGACGGCGCAGGGCCTGGCGGGGCGGACGGGCCGGACCGGCCCGACGGGCGCGGCGACCTGACGGCGCGCCCGCCGGC
>JAJZYI010000321.1 GCA_021798135.1 Actinomycetes bacterium
CCCGGCGCCGCGCCGCGCCACGGGCTCGCCGCGCCGCCACGCTCGAGGCGGCGACGCCGTGCGCCCCGAGACCGATGGCCCACCCCCCGATGGCGTACAGGGGCCAGAACGTGCCATAGCCGGTCGCCGCCCAGATCGCGACCAGCATGGCGTTGGTCAGCACGTAGGCGCTGGCGTGGTAGTCGAACCCGGCCTGGCGCCACCACGGGCGCCCCCGGCGACCGGCTCGGCCGGCACCGGGCGCCGGCGGCAGGTCGACGAGCAGCCCGGCCAGGTCGCCCTGGCGTCGGGCGGACAGGGCACGCTCGACCCGCTCGTCGAGCTCGTCAGGCGTGAGCACCCCTGCGCTCGCCGCCTCTGCCAGCCGGGCCACGGCCGCCTCCCGGTCGGCGTCGGACGCCAGCTGCTGCGGGGGCCCCGGGACCTGGCCGCTCTCCACCCAGCCAGTATGGCCGATCGCCGCGACGCCGACCGACCCTGCGGGCGACCGGGAGATCCTGCGGCTACGACAGCGCCAGGGCGTCCCCGCCGCCGGCGACGTCGACGGTGACGAGGTCGCCGTCGACGAAGCGCCCCTCCAGCAGGGCGAGGGCCAGGGGGTCCTCCACCGAGCGCTGCAGCACGCGGCGCAGCGGCCGGGCGCCGAAGGCGGGGTCGTAGCCGGCCTGAGCCAGCCAGTCGCGTGCCGCGTCGGTGACCCGCAGGCCGAGGCGCCGCTCGGCCAGGCGCCGCTCCAGGCGCCCGAGGGCGATGTCGACGATCCGGCGGAGGTCGTCCCGGTCGAGCGGGCGGAACCGGACGATCTCGTCGA
This sequence comes from Actinomycetes bacterium, assembly GCA_021798135.1. Taxonomy (GTDB): domain Bacteria; phylum Actinomycetota; class Acidimicrobiia; order Acidimicrobiales; family UBA8190; genus JAJZYI01. The sequence goes on from JAJZYI010000321.1 coordinate 812, forward strand.
TGCGGTTGACGAACTCCGGCTTGAAGAACTCCCGCGGGTCGCCCGGCAGGTTGGAGGTCATGATGAGCACGGTGGTGGTGAAGCTCACGGTGCGGCCCTGGCCGTCGGTGAGCCGGCCGTCCTCCAGGACCTGCAGCAGGATGTTGAACACGTCGGGGTGGGCCTTCTCGATCTCGTCGAGCAGCACCACCGCGTAGGGACGGCGCCTGACCGCCTCGGTGAGCTGGCCGCCCTCCTCGTAGCCGACGTAGCCGGGCGGGGCGCCGACCAGCCGGGACACCGTGTGCTTCTCCTGGTACTCGCCCATGTCGATGCGGACCATGGCCTTGTCGTCGTCGAACAGGAAGTTCGCCAGCGAGCGGGCCAGCTCGGTCTTGCCGACGCCGGTGGGCCCGAGGAACAGGAACGACCCGATGGGCCGGTCCGGGTCCGACAGGCCGGCACGGCTGCGGCGGATGGCGTTGGCCACGGCGGCGACCGCCTCGTCCTGGCCGACGACGCGCTCGTGCAGGGCGTCCTCCATGCGCACGAGCTTCTGCAGCTCGGCCTCCATCAGGCGGGTGACCGGGATGCCGGTCCAGCGGCTCACCACCTCGGCGACGTCCTCGGCGTCGACCTCCTCCTTCAGCATGGCCCCGCCGGACTGCAGCTTGGCCAGCGCCTCGGTGGCGTCAGCGACCGCCTTCTCGAGCTGGGGGACGGTGCCGTAGCGGATCTCCGACGCCCGGGTGAGGTCCCCGTCGCGCGCCAGGCGCTCCGCCTCGCCGCGGGCGGCCTCGAGCTCCTCCTTGCGGGCCCGGATGGCGGCGATGGCGTCCTTCTCGGACTGCCAGCGGGCCGTCATGGCGCCCGCCTGCTCCTTCAGGTTGGCCAGCTCCTCGTCCAGGCGGGCCAGGCGGTCCAGCGACGCCTCGTCGGTCTCCTTGGCCAGCGCCACGCGCTCGATCTCCAGCTGGCGCATGCGGCGGGTGACCACGTCGATCTCGGTGGGCATGGAGTCGATCTCGATGCGCAGCCGGCTGGCCGCCTCGTCGACGAGGTCGATGGCCTTGTCGGGCAGGAAGCGGCCGGTCACGTAACGGTCGGACAGCACCGCCGCGGCCACCAGCGCCGCGTCCTGGATGCGCACCCCGTGGTGAACCTCGTAGCGCTCCTTCAGGCCACGCAGGATGGCGACGGTGTCCTCGACGGACGGCTGGCCCACGTAGACCGGCTGGAAGCGCCGCTCGAGGGCGGCGTCCTTCTCGATGCGGGTGCGGTACTCGTCGAGGGTGGTGGCGCCGATCAGGCGAAGCTCGCCGCGCGCCAGCATGGGCTTGATCATGTTGCCGGCGTCCATCGCCCCCTCTGCCGCCCCGGCGCCGACGATGGTGTGCAGCTCGTCGATGAAGGTGATGACCGCGCCCTCGGCGTCGGTGATCTCCTTCAGCACCGCCTTCAGCCGCTCCTCGAACTCGCCGCGGTACTTCGCCCCGGCGACCATGGCGGACAGGTCGAGGGAGACCACGACCTTGTCGCGCAGCCCCTCGGGGACGTCGCCCTCCACGATGCGGCTGGCCAGGCCCTCGACGATGGCGGTCTTGCCGACGCCGGGCTCGCCGATCAGCACGGGGTTGTTCTTCGTGCGCCGCGACAGCACCTGGATGACCCGGCGGATCTCCTCGTCGCGCCCGATGACCGGGTCGAGCTTGCCCTGCCGGGCCAGGGCGGTGAGGTCGCGGCCGTAGCGCTCGAGCGCCCGGTACTGCTCCTCGGGCGTCTGCGACGTGACCCGGTGCGAGCCGCGCACGTCGCGCAGCGCCTGGAGCAGGGCGTCGCGGCCGGCCCCGGTCCGGTCCGCCATGGCCAGCAGCAGGTGCTCGACCGACAGGTACTCGTCGCCGATCTCGGCGCGTGCCGCGTCGGCGGCCTCCAGGACGTCCCGCGTCTCGCGGGCGACGGACGGCTCGCGGCCACCGTAGGCGTGGGGCAGGCCGGCCAGGCGCTCGTCGACGGTGCGGGCCAGCTTGGCGGGCTCCACCCCGGCCCGGGTGAGCAGGGGCAGGGCGATCCCGTCGGCCTGGCCGAGCGCGGCGGCCAGCAGGTGGTCGGGGGTGATCTCGGGGTGCGACGCCGCGGCGGCGCGCTGGGTGGCGGCCTGGAAGGCCTCCTGGGTCTTGACGGTCCAGCGGTTCGGGTCCAGCGCCATGGCTACCTCCTCGGTCGCTGGGGGCGGGGGGGCCGCCACACGACGGTGGCCTGGCGCAGGGGCACCAGGTCCCGCCGGTACTGCCGGTGCGTGCGGTCCAGGGCCTCGCGGGCCTCGGCACGCACCCGCTCGAGCTCGTCGTGGAGCCGGTCGATCTCCCGGTGCAGCCTGTCGTTCTCGGCCTCGAGCGCCAGGACGTGGCGAACGCCCTCCAGGTTGAGCCCGGCGCCGGTCAGGTCCTGGATGCGCCGGAGCCGGTCGATGTCGCGCTGCGAGTACCGGCGGCTGCCACCCCCGGTGCGCGACGGGTCGACGAGCCCCTTGCGCTCGTAGATGCGCAGCGTCTGGGGGTGCACGCCCGCCAGCTCTGCCGCCACCGAGATGACGTACACGGCCCGGGCCGGGCCGTGGGCACGGGCACCGGCCGGGTCGGCGCCCGCGGCGCGCCGGTCGGCGCCCGCCGCGCCGGGCTCGCCGGCGGCGCTC
>JAJZYI010000322.1 GCA_021798135.1 Actinomycetes bacterium
GTGCCAAGGCGCTTCGGGCAGCCGGCGAGGACGTGGTCGGCTTCGGTGCCGGCGAGCCGGACTTCCCCACCCCCGAGCACATCGTGGAGGCCGCCGTCGCCGCCTGCCGCGACCCGGCGAACCACAAGTACACGCCGGCGGCCGGCCTCCCCGAGCTGCGCCAGGCCGTGGCGACCAAGACGGCGACCGGCTCGGGCGTGCCGGTCGACCCTGCCAACGTGCTCGTCACCAACGGGGGCAAGCACGCCATCTACAACGCCTTCGCGGCCCTGCTCGACCCCGGCGACGAGGTCCTGGTCCCGGCGCCGTACTGGACCACCTACCCCGAGTCGGCGGCCCTCGCCGGCGGGGTGCCGGTGCCGGTCGCCACCGACCCGGCCGACGGCTTCCACGTGACGGTCGACCAGCTCGAGGCGGCCCGGACCGGGGCCACCAAGGTGCTGGTGCACGTCTCGCCGTCCAACCCGACCGGCGCGGTGCTCGGCCTGGAGGAGACCCGGGCCATCGGCCGGTGGGCGGCCGAGCACGGCATCTGGGTCCTGTGCGACGAGATCTACGAGCACCTCGTGTACGGCGAGCACCGGTTCCACTCGCTGCCCGGGGTGACCCCCGAGCTCGGCGACCGGTGGGTGATCGTGAACGGCGTGGCGAAGACGTACGCCATGACGGGCTGGCGCGTCGGGTGGTTGGTGGGTCCCGCCGACGTCGTCGCGGCTGCGGCCAACCTGCAGTCGCAGGCCACCTCCAACGTGGCGAACGTGTCGCAGCGTGCCGCGCTCGCCGCGCTCGAGGGCGACCTCGCCGCCGTGCACGCCATGCGCGAGGTCTTCGACCGCCGCCGCCGCACGATCCACCGCATGCTCAACGAGTGCCCGGGCGTGACCTGCGCCGAGCCCGAGGGCGCCTTCTACGCGTTCCCGTCGGTGGCCGGTGTCATCGGCCGGACCGTTGGCGGGGCGAGGATCGGGTCGTCGGCGGAGCTGGCCGAGGTGGCCATCGACCAGGCCAAGGTGGCCGTCGTCCCGGGTGAGGCCTTCGGCGCCCCGGGCTACCTCCGGCTGTCCTACGCGCTCGGCGACGACGACCTGGTGGAAGGCGTCGCTCGCCTGCAGAAGCTGCTGTCGGGCGCCGAGTGATCCCGGCTGGCGGCCAGGCGGGTTGAGGACAGGGCGGCCGGGGCCGCCGAGGATCGTGAGGACGAAGGGGAAGGCGAGATGGCACGGGTGCTCGTCACGGAGAAGTTGGCGGAGCGTGGCCTGGAGGTGATGGCGGAGGCCGGGCACGAGGTCGACGTGCAGCTCGACCTGTCGCCCGACGACCTCCTGCAGGCCGTGGCCGGGGCGCAGGCCCTGGTCATCCGGTCGGCCACCCAGGTGACCGACGAGGTCCTGGCGGCGGGCACCGAGCTGGTGGTCGTGGGCCGGGCCGGCATCGGGCTCGACAACGTCGACACCGACGCCGCGACCCGCCGCGGCGTGATGGTGGTGAACGCGCCCGAGTCCAACATCCTGTCGGCCGCCGAGCACGCCATGGGCCTGATGCTGGCCCTGGCACGCAACATCCCCCAGGCGCACGCCGCCCTGGTGGCCGGGCGGTGGGAGCGCTCCAAGTGGGAGGGCGTGGAGCTGCACGGCAAGACGCTCGGTGTCGTCGGCCTCGGCCGGATCGGCGCCCTCGTCGCCCAGCGGGCCCAGGCGTTCGGGATGCGGCTCTGCGCGTACGACCCGTACGTGTCGCCCGACCGGGCGCGCACCATGGGCGTGGAGCTGCTGTCGCTCCAGGAGCTGGTGGGCGAGGCCGACTTCCTCACCATCCACCTGCCGAAGACGGCGGAGACGAAGGGCCTGATCGGCGCCGAGCTGCTGTCCCAGGCCAAGCCCGGCCTGCGCATCGTCAACGCGGCCCGGGGCGGCATCCTCGACGAGCAGGCCCTGGCCGACGCCATCCGGGACGGTCGTGTCGCCGGTGCCGCACTCGACGTGTTCGCCAGCGAGCCGTGCACCGACTCGCCGCTGTTCGCCCTGCCGGGAGTGGTCGTCACGCCGCACTTGGGAGCGTCGACGGCCGAGGCGCAGGACAAGGCCGGCGTGTCCATCGGCGAGCAGGTGGTCCTGGCGCTGGCCGGCGACTTCGTCCCGTTCGCGGTGAACGTCGCCGCCGCCGAGGTGTCCGAGGCGGTCCGGCCCTTCCTGGGCCTGGCCGAGCAGCTGGGCCGCAGCTTCGCCTGCATGCACGACGGCATGCCCGACCGGCTCGAGATCGAGTACCAGGGCGGCCTCGCCGGTGCCGACACCGCCATCCTCACCCTGGCCGTGCTGAAGGGCCTGTTCGCCGCCGGCACAGAGGAGCCCGTGTCCTACGTCAACGCGCCGCAGCTCGCGGCCGAGCGCGGCCTGGAGGTGCGCGAGGTCTCGACGGCGACCACGCACGACTTCGTCAACCTGGTCACGGTCCGGTCCGACGCGCACGTGCTGGCCGGCACCCTCGCCGGCACCCGGGCCGAGCCCCGGTTCGTGATGATGGACGACCACACGGTCGAGGTGCCGCCCGCCCCGCACATGCTGGTCGTCCGCAACGACGACCGGCCCGGCATGATCGGGGTCGTCGGGATGGCGCTGGGCGCGGCCGGCGTGTCGATCTCGTCCATGGCCGTCGGCCCCTCGCGGTCGGGCAGCACGGCCCTCATGGTCCTGTCGACGGACCGCGTCATCCCGGACGACACGGTCGCCGCGCTCCGCAAGAGCGACGGCATCCTGGACGTCCACCGGATCGGCATCTGACCGCAGGCGGCCGGCGGGCCTCCGGAGGTGGGCCCTGCGTCGCCCTCGCGCCGGCACCGCTCGGAGCACCGGGCCCGGCGTCAGGGCGCTGGAGCTCAGGTGACCGGGGAGCTCGATGGACCGTGGAGCTCAGGAGATCGGGGAGCTCAGGCCACCATCTCGGCGGCGAGGTCCCGGATCGACACGATGCCGACCAGGGACCCGGACGCCACCACCGGCATGTGCCGGACCCCGGCCCGCAGCATGGTCACCAGCGCGGCACCCACCGGGTCGCCCTCGGTGAGGTAGCGGGGGTCGCCGCTCATCGCGTCCTCCACCAGCCCGCGGTCCGGGTCGATGCCGGTGGCCAGCGCGCCGACGATGTCGCGCTCCGACAGGATGCCGGCGATGCCGCCACCGTCCAGCACGGCGAGGGTGCCGACCTGCGCCTTGTGCAGCGCGACGGCGGCGTCCCGCAGCGTGGCCTTCCGATCTACCGACGTGACGGACGGCGACATCACCGAGCCGACCAGCGTCCTCGAACCCGTCGTGGATGTCATGAGGCGATGATGCGCCGGGGGTGCGGTCCGCCATAGGGCCGAACGGCCCGCCACCCCGGGTGGTGACCAGAGGTGGTGCGCCGTCGCTCGGCCCGGCGGGTGGGTCCCTGCCGGCGGGCGCCGCGGGGGACGGGGCGCCGGCGGGTGCGGGGTGGG
>JAJZYI010000323.1 GCA_021798135.1 Actinomycetes bacterium
ATCTGGCCCCCGGGTCGCCGCGCCCAGGTCGTGCCGCGGCGTCGAGCGAGGCGCCGGTCGCCACGGCGGCCGCGTCCCGCCCGGGCAACGGCGCCGCCCGGGACGCCGGTGCGGGGGGTCGCTCCGCCGGTGGGGCCGCGGTGCGGGACCGACGTGCCCGGGGCTCGGTTCCCTCGCGCTCCGACGAGGCGCCGGCCGGACCGCCGGCGTGGGTGCCGTGGCTGGCCTTCGGGCTGTGCGTCCTGGCGCTGGCCGACTCGGCGTACCTGACGTACACGCACTTCAACCCGGGCGCGCTGGTGTGCTCGTCGACCGGGATCATCAACTGCGCGAAGGTGACGACCAGCCCCGAGTCGTACGCCTTCGGCATCCCCGTCGCCATCCTCGGCCTGGCCTTCTACGCCGGCATGACCGTGCTGCACACGCCGTGGGCCTGGCGTGACGGCGGCGTGCGCGTGGCCCGCCTGCACGTGCCCGCGCTGGTGCTGGCGCGGCTGCGGCTCGCCGGCGTGGTGGTCGGCATCGGCATGGTCGTCTACCTGCTGATCGCCGAGCTGTTCCTCATCAAGAACATCTGCGAGTACTGCACCGGCGTCCACATCCTGACGTTCCTGCTGTTCGTGACCGTGGTGACCAGCTACCCCGCCCTGTCGTACCGGGCCCGGTGGCTGGCCTGGGCCGGCGACGCGCCCGGGGGCGCCGGGGACTGACGGGCCCGGCTGGGTGCTGCCGGGCCGATCCGGGGGCCGGGCGGCTCGGGCTGGGTACTGGCGGGCCGTTCCGGGGGCGCCGGGGACTGACGGGCCCGGCTGGGTGCTGGATGGCCGATCCGGGGGCCGGGCGTCGTCGGCGCCTGCGGTCGTGCCGCCGAGGCCCCGGTGCGTCGCCGGGGAGGTGCGTGGCGCCGGCCGCCGGTAGGATCGAATTGGCGTGCCGGGAAGCCTGGTCGGCGGACGACCATGGCGCGCCTCGACCTCCCCCACACCGACCCCACGCACCCGGCCGGCTCGGCCCGCGCCGCGGCGCGGCGGCTGCGGCGCGCGCTGCGCGGCGCAGGGCGCTACTGGCAGGACGAGCGCCGCGCCGGCCTGCTCCTGGTCGTCGCCGCCGCGGCATCCGTCGCCCTCATGTCGAGCCCGTGGGGGAGCGGCTTCGAGGCGTTGTGGGTCCACCACGCCGAGCTGCCCGCCCTGGGCCCGGTGGTGGTCGACGTGCGCGGCTGGGTCGACGACGGGGCCATGACGGTGTTCTTCCTCGTCGTGGGGCTCGAGATCGGGCGGGAGCGGCACGCCGGGGCGCTGGCGTCGTGGCGCCGGGCCTTCGTCCCGGTGGTCGCCGCCCTCGGCGGCATGGCGGGCGCCGCCGCCGTCTACGCCGTGGTGGTGCACGGCGGCGCCGGGGCGCGGGGGTGGGGCGTGCCCATGGCCACCGACATCGCGCTGGTCGCCGGCGCAGCCGCCGTGCTCGGCGACCGCGTGCCCGCAGGCCTCCGCCTGTTCCTGGTCACCCTGGCCGTGGCCGACGACGTGGGCTCCGTCGTCGTCCTCGCCGTGGTGTCCGGCGGGCACGTCCACCCCGTGCCGCTGGCCGTGGCGGCGGCGATCGCCGCCGCGCTGGTGGCGGGCCGCCGCCGGTGGCGGTCCGCCTGGCCCGTGCTCGTCGCCGTCGTGCCGCTGTGGGTCGCCCTGGCACGCGGCGGGGTGGAGCCGAGCCTGGCGGGCGCGCTGGCCGGCGTGCTGGCGCCGGTCCTGGCGCTCGTCCCCGACGGCCGGCGCGTCCGGCTGAGCGGGCCGCGGCTGGAGCGGCTGCTGCTCCCGCTGTCGGCGTTCGTGGTCCTGCCGCTGTTCGCGCTGGCGAACGTCGGCGTGGACCTGCGCGCGCCGCTGCTCGGCGCCCCCGGGACGGTGGCGGTGTTCACCGGCGTCGTGGCGGCGCGCATCGTGGGGAAGCCGGCGGGCATCGTCCTCGCCGCGCTGGGCGGCGCCCGGGGGGTCGGGGTGCGACGGCCCGGGCGGGTCGGGGCCGCCGGGCTCGTGGGGGGCTCGGCCCTGGCCGGTGCCGGGTTCACGGTGCCCCTGCTGTTCGCGGCGGTGTCCTTCGCCGGCCAGCCCGACCTGTTCGCGGCGGCCAGCGCCGGGCTGCTGGCCGGCTCGCTCGGCGCCGCGCTGCTGGGCGCGGCCGTGCTCGCCGTCCGCCACCGCCGGCTGCCCCCTGCCGGGGCCCGCGGTCAGGCCGGCCGGCAGGGGTAGCTGGTCCGGCACGACAGGCACCAGCGCTCCACGTCCGGCTGCACCTGCTCCCCGGTCACCGCCCCGAGGCGGTCGAAGGACAGGTAGACGCGGTGCACGGGCTGCAGGTCCGCGTCGGGGTGCCCGCAGCTGTCGCAGGTCGCGGGGGGCTCCCCGCCGGGACCGCCCGCCGGCGAGCCGGTGGGGGTGCCGGAGGTGTCGTGCGTGCGACCGGTCGAGCCCACGACCCCGATGCTACGCTCGCCGCCGACAGGTCCCGATGCCGCCGGCAGCCTCGAGCGCTGGACGGCCAGGAGGGAGCGCCATGCCAGACAGGACCACCGTGCCGTCGGTCCGCGCCCGGAAGCGGGCGTCGGGCAGCGAGCCGATCGTGATGGTCACGGCCTACGACACCCCGACGGCGGCGGCCGCCGACACCGGCGGCGTCGACATCGTCCTGGTGGGCGACTCGATGGCCAACGTCGTCCTCGGGTACCCCGACACCCTCCACGTCGACGTGGCGACCATGGCCCACCACGTGGGGGCTGTGCACCGGGCCGGCACGCGGGCACTCGTGGTCGCCGACATGCCGTGGCTCAGCTACCACCTGGAGCCGACGGACGCCGTGCGCAACGCCGCCGTCCTGGTGCGCGCCGGGGCCGAGGCCGTCAAGCTCGAGGGCGGCGCGGCGCGGGTCCCGGCCATCCGCGCCATCGTGGCGGCCGAGATCCCCGTGATGGGCCACCTCGGCCTCACGCCGCAGTCGGTGCACGCCATGGGCGGCTACCGGGTGCAGGCGCGCGACGACGCGGCGGCCGCGGCGCTCGTGGACGACGCCCGGGCGCTCCAGGCGGCGGGGTGCTTCGCCGTGGTCCTCGAGGGCGTGCCGGACGTCGCCGCCGCCGCCGTGACCGACGCCCTGTCGATCCCCACCATCGGCATCGGCGCCGGTCCCGCCTGTGACGGGCAGGTCCTCGTCTTCCACGACCTCGTGGGGTACGGCACGGCGCGGCCCGCCAAGTTCGTCCGCCGCTACGCCGAGCTGTTCGACATGGCCAGCGCGGCCGTCGCCGCCTGGGCGGCGGACGTCCGGGCCGGGTCGTTCCCCGCCGACGCCGAGACGTACCACGCGGTGGACCGGGGCCCCGCTCCCGCCCCGGGAGCCGCCGCCGAGCCGGCGTCGCCCGGTGACCGTCCGCCAGGGGGCGGCGCCCCACCGCCGG
>JAJZYI010000324.1 GCA_021798135.1 Actinomycetes bacterium
ACCCTGCCGCTGTTCCTCGTGTTCTTCCTGGTCGCGTCCCTGCTCCGCACGGCCGGTTACGTCGGCGCCGGCCTGGCGTCGGCGACCGGGCAGGCGAGCCTGGTCGTCATCACCGTGGCCCTGGCCGCCGTGGGTCTGTCGGCACGGCCCGACCACATCCGGGCGGCGGGGATCCGGCCGCTGGTCTTCGGCGCCGTGCTGTGGGTCGTGCTCGCCGTGACCAGCCTGGGCCTGCAGGCCGTCCACTGAGGAGCCGCCGTGCACAACGTGCTAGATGAACACAAGTGCACAACCATGCAGTTGTGCTAAGGTCGGCCCGTGGCGACGGACGTCCAGTCACCGGTACTGCTCCCGCACCCGCTGTCCGACGAGCTCATCGACGTGATCGCCCGTCGGTTCCGGGTGCTGGCCGAGCCGATGCGGATCAAGCTGCTCGACGCGCTGCGGGACCGGCCGGCGACGGTGCAGGAGCTCCAGGCGGCGACGGGCTCGTCGCAGCAGAACGTCTCCAAGCACCTCGGGGTGATGTTCGCAGCCGGCCTGGTCGCCCGCTCCCGCGAAGGGACGTCCGTCCGCTACGCCATCGCCGACGACACCCTGTTCACCCTGTGCGAGCAGGTGTGCGGCGGACTGCAGCGCCAGGCGGCGCACGTCGACACCCTGCTCCGAGGAGGAACGCCCCGATGACACCCACGTCCCGCCCCGTGCTCCCCACCAGCCCCGCGGCGCCGGCGACGGCCCCGGCGGGCACCGTGGTGGCCGCCCGCCAGCCGTCGTGGCCGCTCGAGCGGGTGCTGTTCGCCCTGGCCGGCAGCATCACGCTCCTGTCGGTCCTGCTCGGCGCCTTCGTCTCCAGGTGGTTCCTCCTCGTCGGCGCGCTGGTCGGCGTCAACCAGTGGCTGTTCGTCGCGTCGGGGAAGTGCCCGGCGTCGATCGTGCTGCAGCGCACCTGCGGGCTCCGGTCGCTGCGCGAGGGAGGCGCCGGGGCACCCGGGACGGGCGGCGCCGCTCACTGAGCGGAGGCCGGGTCCTGCGGCACGCCGACGGACCGGACGAGACCGGACCGGACGAGACCGGCCGCTGGGCGGATGCCCGGGCGGCAGGCCGAGGACCGACCAGGCAGCTACCGGGTGGGCCGCCGGTAGCATGGCGCTGGGCGGGTACCACGCGCCGCCCCGCCCGCCGACGGCCCGCCGACCGTCAGGTGCGGTCACCGACCCTCGGCGACCCCCTGATGATCGTCGGATCCGCACTCACCATCGCCATCGGCGGGCGCACCTTGCTGCGCGACGCCGGCTTCCTCGTCAACCCCGGTGACAAGGCCGGCATCGTCGGGCGCAACGGCGCCGGCAAGTCGTCGCTCATCTCGGTCCTGGTCGGCGATCCGGCGCCGGAGGTCAGGTGGTCGGGTGACGTCCGCATCACGGGCACGGTCGGCTACCTGCCACAGGTGCCCGCACCGGGTGGCCTCGGGCTCGACCCGAGCGGCTTCTCGCACGTCCTGTCGGCGCGCGGCCTCGACGTGCTCGACGCCGAGCTCACCGAGGCCCGGCGGCTCATGGCGGCGGACCCGACGCCCGAGCGCATCGAGCGCTTCACCGACACCGAGGAGCGGTTCCGCCTCCTCGGCGGCTACGAGGCCGAGGGGGTGCTCGCCCGCCTGGCCGACGGGCTGGGGCTGCGCCAGGAGCTGCTGCTCGAGGACGTCGACAGCCTGTCCGGTGGCCAGCGGCGGCGCGTCGACCTGATGCGGGTGCTGTACCAGGAGCCCGAGGCCATGATCCTCGACGAGCCCACCAACCACCTCGACGTGCCGGCCAAGCGCTGGCTGATGGACCAGCTGGAGCGCTTCCGGGGCGCGCTGCTGGTGGTCAGCCACGACCTGAAGCTGCTCGACCGGTCCGTCACCAAGGTGCTGCACCTCGCCGACGGCGCCCTCCACGAGTTCAAGGGCACGTACAGCAACTACCGGACCCAGCTCGCCGAGCGGCTCGAGCAGCAGCAGCGCGTGGCCGCCCGGGACGACCGCGAGATCGCCCGCCTCACCACCCTGGCCGACGCCATGCGCGGCAGCACGGCCCGGCGCGCCCGCGTGGCGACGTCGCTCGACAAGCGGGTGGAGCGCCTGGAGCGCACCCGCACCGCCCACGTGCGCCGCGAGCGCTCGAGCACCTTCCGGCTGCCTGCGCCCCCTCGCTCCGGCACCACCCCGCTCGACGTCACCGGCCTGTCCGTCGCCTACGGCGACGCCAAGGTGTTGCTCGACGTGACCATGGCGCTGCGCCGCGGCGAGCGCGCCGTCGTCGTCGGGCGCAACGGCGCGGGCAAGTCGAGCCTGCTGCGCTGCCTGGCCGGCGTGCAGGAGCCGACCGCCGGCACGGTGCACCTCGGCCACAACGTGTCGATCGGGTACTTCGCCCAGGAGCACGAGCAGGTCGACCTGGAGCGGACCGCGCTCGACAACGTCGACGACTCGGTCCTGGTCACCGTGCCCGACCGCCGGGCGCTGCTCGGCTCCTTCGGGCTGCCCGGCGACCTGGCCGGCCAGCCTGCCGGCACCCTGTCGGGCGGCGAGCGGGCCAAGCTCGGTCTGGCCATGCTGGCCGCCGGCCGGGCCAACCTGCTGGTCCTCGACGAGCCGACGAACAACCTGGACCCCCCGTCGATCGCCGCGGTGGGCGACATGCTGAGCCGCTGGCCCGGCACCGTCGTGGCCGTGAGCCACGACCGCGCCTTCGTCGAGGCGCTCCACCCCACCCACTGCCTGCTGCTGCCCGACGAGCGCTTCACGCACTGGCGCGACGAGTACCTCGACCAGGTCGAGCAGCGCTGAGGCCGGCGAGGTCCCGCGGGCCGGTGGGGCCGCCCGGCCCCGCCCGGCCGGCAGGGGGCACGGCGACGGGCTGCAAGACTGCCTGCGTGCGCGTCGCCATGGTCTGCCTGGGCAACATCTGCCGGTCGCCCATGGCCGAAGCCGTCGCGGCTGCGATGGTGGCAGCGTCCCCGCTCGCCGGTGAGGTCACGGTGGAGTCCTTCGGCACCACCGGGTACCACCGTGGGGAGCCGGCAGACCCTCGTGCCGAGGCGGCGCTCCGCCGGCGGGGCTGGCCCGCCGGAGGGCACCGGGCCCGGCAGCTCACCGCCGCCGACGTGGTCGCCGCCGACCTCGTGCTGTGCGCGGACCGCGCCAACCTGGCGGCGGCGCGCCGGCTCGCGCCCGCCCACGCCGACAAGGTGCGGTTGCTGCGCTCCTTCGACCCGGTCGCCGCTCCGGGCGACGACGAGGTGCCCGACCCCTGGGACGGGGACGCCGCCGCCTTCGACGCCACGCTCGCCCTGATCGAAGCGGCCTGCCGGGGGCTGCTCGGCGAGCTGGCCGCCGCGTGCCGCTGAGCCCCGGCGGGCTGGGGAGCT
>JAJZYI010000026.1 GCA_021798135.1 Actinomycetes bacterium
GGGTGCTGCCCGGCCCGCCGGCGACCGCCCTCCCCGGTGCCACCGGCCCCCGCAGTGCCCCACCCGACCGCAGCGGGCCTGCGCCGGCACCGCCGGCCGGCGGCGGCGCCTCCCGGTCGCTGCCCTCCGACCACCGCCTGGCCGGACCGCCGGGGTCGGCGCCACCGCCGGCCGACCGCCGGGCGGGGGGGCCGACGTCGAGCCGGTCCGGTCACCACCGCACCCTGGCGCCGGCCTCGCCCGCCTGAGCCGGTCCGGTCACCACCGCACCCTGGCGCCGGCCTCGCCCACCCGCGCAAGCCGCTGGTCAGCGCGGAGGTTCACCCGCCCCGTCGGTCGCCACCGGCACAAGGTGCCTGGCGGCGCGCGCCTCGTCGACCCTGAGGACGGGCGTGTGCCGTGGCGCCTGACGGATCGCGTCGGCTCCCCCCGGCTCCCCGGCGGCAGCGACGATCCGCTCGCAGGCCATCGCCAGGGCGTGCAGCGTCTGCACGCTCTCGGTCTCGGTCGGCTCGAACATGAGCGCGTCCTCCACGATGAGCGGGAAGGCCACCGTCGGGGCGTGGAACCCCTCGTCGAGCAGGGCCTTGGCCACGTCCGCGGCCCGCAGGCCGTGCTCGCGCCGCAGGCTCGACGCGGACACCACGCACTCGTGCATGCACGCCCGGTCGTACGGCACGTCGAAGACCCCGGCGAGCCGCAAGCGCAGCCAGTTGGCGTTCAGCACCGCCAGCTGCGCCACCCGCCGCAGGCCGTCCGAGCCGTGGACCAGGATGTAGGTGAGCGCCCGGGCGAGCACCAGGCTGTTGCCGTGCCACGAGTGCACGCGCCCGATGCTGCGCTCGGGCACCTCCCACACGTAGCCGGCCGCGCCCCGCACCGGGCGCGGGCCCGGCAGGAACGGCGCGAGCGCTGCGGTCACCGCCACCGGGCCAGCGCCGGGCCCGCCACCGCCGTGCGGCGTGGCGAACGTCTTGTGCAGGTTGAGGTGCACGATGTCGAAGCCCATGTCGCCGGGCCTGACCACGCCCATGATGGCGTTCAGGTTCGCTCCGTCGTAGTAGAGGAGCCCGCCGACCTCGTGGACCGCTTCGGCCACCGCCTGGATGTCCCGCTCGAACAGGCCCAGCGTGTTGGGGTTCGTCAGCATGATGCCGGCGACGTCCTCGTCGAGCACCCGCCGGAGCGCTGGCAGGTCGATCCCGCCGTCCCTGCCGGTCGGCACCGTGACGGTGCGGTACCCGCCGAGCGTCACCGACGCCGGGTTCGTCCCGTGGGAGGAGTCCGGGATGACGACCGTCCTGCGCTGGCGGCCCTGCGCCTGGTGCCACGCCCGCATGAGCAGCAAGCCGGTGAGCTCCCCGGCCGCGCCCGCCGCCGGCTGCAGCGTGGCCGCCGCCATGCCGGTGACGGCGCACAGCGCCTGCTCCAGCTCGGCCAGCAGGCCGAGCCACCCCTGCGCCAGCCCGGCGGGCGTCGCCGGGTGCACCGCGGCGAGCCCCGGCATCGCCGCGACCGCGTCGCAGACCTTGGGGTTGTACTTCATGGTGCACGACCCGAGCGGGTAGGCGCCCAGGTCGACGGAGAACTGGCGGTGGCTGAGCCGGGTGACGTGCGCCACCAGGTCGCGTTCGGACACCTCGGCGAGCGCCGGGGGTGCCGCCCGGCGGTGGGCCTCGGGGACCAGCCCGGCGACGGGGACCTCGGGCACGCCGGTCGTCGGCAGCTGCCAGGCGCGCCGGCCGGGCCGGCTGAGCTCGAAGAGCGTGGGTTCCGGCTCCCCGCCCAGCAGCGGCGCCGACGACGCCCGCCCCCCTGGGGCGCCCTCCGGGGCCACCGGCCCGTCCCCGGCCCTCACCGCACCGCCTTGTCGAGCGCCGCCACGAAGGCGTCGATCTCGCGCCGGGTCCGCCGCTCGGTCACCGCCACCAGCAGGCCGTCGCCGCCCGGGGCGTGCTCGGGACCGAGCGCTATGCCCGCCAGGAAGCCCTCGCCGGCGAGCCGTTCCACCGCCACGTCGGCTGCCAGGGGCAGGCGCACGGCGAACTCGCGCAGCACGGGCGCGTCGACCAGGGGCTCCACGCCGTCGAGGGCCAGCAGCGCGTCGCGGCAGTAGCGCGTCCCCTGCGCGCACCGGGTCGCCACCTCGGCCAGGCCGCTGGGCCCGAGCCAGCCCAGCTGTACCGCGGCCGTCACCGCCATGAGCGTCTGGTTGGTGCACACGTTGGAGGTGGCCTTCTCGCGGCGGATGTCCTGCTCGCGCGTCCGGAGCGTCGTGACGAAGGAGCGCCGGCCGGCGCCGTCCACCGTCTCGCCCACGAGCCGGCCCGGCAGGCGGCGCACGTGCTCGGCCCGGCAGGCGAACAGCCCCAGGTACGGGCCGCCGAACGCCAGCGGCAGGCCGAGCGCCTGCCCCTCGCCCACCACCACGTCGGCGCCCCACGAGCCCGGCGAGCGGAGGACGCCGGCGGCGATCGGGTCGAACGCCACCACCAGCAGGGCACCGGTGGCGTCGCAGGCCGCCCGGGCCTGCGCCAGGTCCTCGAGGCAGCCGAGGTAGTTCGGGTAGGCGACGACGAGCGCGGCCGGCGCGGCGGCCGGGTCGGCGCCCGGCCACGCCGTCAGCCCCGACGCCAGGGGGACGTCGACCAGGCGGTGGCCGGTGCCGGCCGCCAGGGTGCCGAGCACCTGGCGCCACGAGGGGTTCAGGCCCTGGGACACCCACACGTCCTGGCGCCCGGTGGCGCCGGCCGCCAGGTTGACCGCCTCGCACACGGCGGCGGCACCGTCGTAGAGCGAGGCGTTGGCGACGTCCACGTCCGCCAGCCGCGCCACCAGGGTCTGGAACTCGAAGATCGCCTGCAGGACGCCCTGCGCCACCTCCGCCTGGTACGGCGTGTACGACGTGACGAACTCCGACCGCCCGGCCAGCGCCGCAGTCACCGCCGGCAGGTGGTGGTCGTAGGCACCGCCGCCGGCGAAGCAGACCAGGTCGCGCCCGACCGGCCGGTTGGCGGCGGCCAGGTCCTCGAGGTGTGCCTGGACGTCCGGCTCGGGCACGCCGGGGGCGAGGTCCAGCGGGCCGGCCAGCCGCAGGGCCTCGGGGACCGCGTCGTACAGGTCCTGCAGCGACGACAGGCCCAGGAACCCCAGCATGGCGTCGACCTCGTCGTCGGTGTGGGGCCAGTAGCCGGGCATCAGCGGCTGGCCGATCCGGCCACGAACGGCAGCGACGCCGTGACGGCGTCGACGGTCGTGCCCCGCAGGTCGACGCCCACCGCGACGCCGGGGCGGCCGTCGGCGGCCTCCGTACCGGCGTCGAGGAGCGCGAGGGCGATGCCGCGACCGAGCACGGGTGAGAAGCTACCGCTCGTGCAGCGGCCCACCACCGTCCCGCCGGCGAGCACCGGTGCCCCGTCGCGCAGCGGCCGGCGGCCGCCCACGATGCCCCGCAGGCGCCGGCGCGGCCCGGCACGGCGCTCCTCGGCCAGGGCCAGGCGACCGCGGAACGCCGGCTTGTCCCAACCGACCACCCAGCCCAACCCGGCCTGCAGCGGCGTGATCCCGGGTCCCAGCTCGTGCCCGTGCAGCGGCAGCCCCGCCTCCAGCCGGAGGGTGTCGCGCGCGCCGAGCCCGGCGGGCACCGCCCCGGCGGCCACCAGGGCCTCCCACAGGCCGCCGGCGGCCTCCACGGGGACGGCGATCTCCACGCCGTCCTCCCCCGTGTAGCCGGTGCCGGCGACCGTCACCGGCGCGCCGCCCCACGTCCCGCCGCCCACGGCGAACCGGGGCACCGCGGCCAGCTCGGGGGCGACACCGCCGACGACCGAGCGGGCGGCGGGCCCCTGGACGGCCACCACCGCACGGCCCGCGGTGACGTCCTCGCCGCCGACGGCGGCGCGCACCGGCGCCGTGTTCGACGCGTTCGGCATGACGTCGAAGACGTCCTCGGCCGCCCACCACACGATCACGTCGTCGAGCACCGACCCGTCGTCGTCGAGGAGGTGGCTGTACTGGGCCCGCCCCGGGCCGATCCGGCGCAGGTCGTTGGACAGCGCCTCCTGCAGCCGCTGCAGCGCCCCGGGACCCGCCACCCGCACCGTGCCGAGGTGGCTGACGTCGAACACGGCGGCGCCACGACGGCAGGCCAGGTGCTCGGCGACCGTGCCGGTCGGGTACGACAGCGGCATCTCCCACCCGCCGAACGCGACCATCCGGGCGCCAGCGGCGACATGGGCGTCGTGCAGCGGCGACCGGTGGAGGTGGGTGCCCATCGGCTGCAGCCTACGGGTTGGTGGCGCCGGCCACCACGAGCCAGCCCGTCGCCCCGTGCCGCCGGCAGCGCCGCCCGCGCCGGCCTCGCCGCGTCCCGGCCGGCAGCGCCGGCACCGTCCCGTCCCGGCCGCCTGCGCCGGCACCGGGCGCACCGGTCAGTGGCCGAGACCGAGCACCACCGTCTTGACCACCAGCAGGACCACCGCCAGCACCAGGTAGCCGCGCAGCAGGTACATGCCGGCGCGTCGCCCGCGGGTCCAGACCGGCGGCGGCAGCAGCGCCAGGCCGGGCATGCGCCACCGGTCGCGGTGCTCGCGCTCGGGCGGGGGCGCGACCGGGCGCCGCCGTCGCGCCCCGATCCCGAGCACGGCCACGCCGAGCGCGGCCAGGCCCGACAGCACGGCGAACACGGCCACGACGTCCACCGACGGGAACAGCGTGGTGACCATGAGCACGACCGACAGCACCACCAGCACGGCCACGATCACCGACGACACGGCGTTCAGCCACGGCCGGTTCACCCACGGTCCGAGCACGTCGCGGTCGTTGCACAGCAGCAGCAGGAACACGATGGCGCTCGGCAGCAGCACGCCGGCGAGCGCCTGCACGCCCTCCGTGATGAGCCCGAGGGGGGCTCCCGGGATGAGCACCAGGCCGGCCGAGACGGCGACGAGCAGGGCGAAGGACCCATAGAACGCCTTGGCCTCGCGCCACGGACGGTGCAGCGAGTGCCTCGCCCCCAGCACGTCGCCCACGGCGTAGGAGATCGACAGCGTCACGGCTGCCGCCCCCAGGATCGACGAGTCGATCAGGACCACGGCGAACATGGCGCCCGCCGCGGGGCCGATCGTGTGCGCCAGCCCGCGGGCCACGCCCAGGGCGTCCACGAAGCGCCCGCCGTAGCGGGTGCCGGCGAACGCGAAGGCGGTGGCGATGATCACCGCGGCGGCGGCCGTGTTCGTGAGGACGGCGCCGACCATGGTGTCGGTGCGCTCGTAGTTGATCCAGCGCGGGGTGATCCGCTTGTCGACCACGTTCGACTGCTGGAAGAACAGCTGCCACGGCGCCACCGTGGTCCCGACGATGGCGATGATGAACAGCACCGAGTTGGAGCGCAGCCCGCCCGCGACGCCGGGCACGACCGTCCCGTGCAGCGCGCTCCCCCAGTGCGGGTGCGCCATGAGGGCGAGCGGGAACACCAGCAGGGAGGTGACGATGAGGAGGTACATGAACCGCTCCCAGCGCCGGAAGCTGCCGCTCGCCGTCATGAGCACCAGCCCCACCGCCGCCAGCGGGACGGAGATCACCGGCCGGACGCCGAAGTACGACAGGCCCAGCCCGACGCCGATGAACTCGGTCACGAGCGTCGCGAAGTTGAGGACCAGGAGGTCGACCACCGAGAAGCCGGCCCAGAGCTTGCCGAACCGCTCCTTGATGAGCCTCCCGTGGCCGATGCCGGTGACCGCCCCCAGGCGCACCACCATCTCCTGGGCCACGATCAGCACCACCACCAGCAGCGGCAGCGTCCACAGCAGCGTGCTGCCGTAGTTCTGCCCGGCCTGCGCGTACGTGGCCAGCCCGCCCGCGTCGTTGTCGCCGACCATGACGATCAGCCCGGGGCCCATGATGGCCAGGAGGGCGAGCACCCGCCGGGTCCACGGGCGTCGCGGGGGCAGCTCGTGGCGCCCGATCGTCCCGAGCGCGCCGACGATGTCGCCGACGTGCGCCTCGTCGAGCACGGCGGACGCGGCACCGGGCTCGGGCACGGCAGGCGTTGCCTGGTCGGCCATGGGCTCGACCTCCTTTCGCGGGTCCGGGGTGCGCAGCGGCGCGCCCCGGCCACGGGAGATCAGCCGGTGGTCGGCAGGCCGGAGGCGCGATGGATCGATCGGTGACTTGGGGGGTTCGATCTCATCGGTTCACCTCCTCGGCAGGCGACGGCGCCCGGCAGCGAGGACGGCATGCATCCCCGACGGCCCACCGACACGCTACCCGACCCGGACCGCCGGCGCGCGCGTCAGCGGCGTCCCGCAGCCGGCCGGCACCGCCGCCGCACCCGTCGGCCCGGGCGGTCGCAGCGGCTCGTCAGTCGTCGGCGGCCTCCGCCCGGCGACGCCAGTTCTCGGGCACGAGCTGCTCGACGACGTCGTCGATCGTCACGACGCCGACCACCCGGTCGTCGTCGTCCACCACCGCCAGGGTGGTGAGGTTGTAGTCCGCCATCTGCAGCGTCACCTCCACCAGGTCGGCTCCGGTGCGCACCCGCGGCGGGTCGGGGTGGGCGATCGACGCGACCGGCTGACCGGGATCGGCGCGCAGCAGCTCCAGCAGGCGGGCGGCGGCGTGGAGCCGGCCGTCGTCGTCGACGACCAGCACGCTGTCGAACGTCTCGGGGAGCTCGCGGTCCTGGCGGATGCGCTCCAGCGCGTCGCCCACCGACGTCCCCGCAGCGACGCAGATGCCGCCGGGGCTCATCATGCCGCCGGCGGTCTGCGGGTTGTAGCTGAGCAGGTTGCGCAGGCGCTGCCCGGCAGCCGGCGCCATGAGCGCCAGGACGGGCTCGCGCCGGTCGCGGTCCATCTCCCCGAGCAGGTCCGCCGCGTCGTCGGGCGCCATCTTGCTCAGCAGGTCCGCCACCTCCTGGTCGGAGCGACGCGCCACCAGCTCGAGCTGGTGCTCCTCGTCGAGCTCCTCGAACACGTCGGCCTCGAAGTCCCGGTCCTCGCTGACGGCGCGGATGATCTCCTCCGCCTCGTCGGGGGAGGCCTCTTCCACCAGGTCGGCCACGTCGCCGGGGTGCAGCTGCACCAGCCACCGCAGCCGCAGCCCGAGCCGGGACGTCGGCACGTGGCTCAGGAACGGCTCGACGTGCGACCAGTCGACGATGCGGGCGTGGCGCGGTCGCCGTCGCCAGGGGAGCCGGCTGCGGGGCCCCGCGTCGATCCCGGCCACCACCCACGCGCCCGAGCGCTGCGCCAGCTCGATGTCCGACGCCCGCACCAGGCGCCCCCGGTGGTGCTCGTCGATGTACACGAGCTGGCGGCCCACGACGTCCCGGCAGAGCAGCACCTCGCCCGCACGGCGCTCGAACTCGCCGAGCGCCTCTTCTCCGGCGGCCAGCACCACGCCCTCCGAACCCATGCCGGCCATGCGCTTGACGGGGACGAACAGCTCGCGCTCGCCGATGCGGGCGAGCACCCCGGTGACGGGCGGGTAGCCGTCGTCGGCGAACCTGGCGACGAGGTCCTGGACGCGCCCCACCTCCTCGCCGCGCCCCGTCGCCCCGGCCCGGCTGACGGGGCTGCCGACCAGCGTCGTCGCCCGGACCATCGCATCCTGGGCGCTCACGGCCACGTCGCTCACCGCCCCTCAGGCTACGCACATTCCGGCACCGCCGTCGCGCACCTGGGCGCCGCGGGCCCGAGTACCGCTCCGCCGCCGCCCGGGCAGCCCGGACCGCCGATCAGCGTGCTCGGGCCGGCTCCGGCGCCTCGGCCTCCGCCGCCGGCTCCGCCGAGCGGCCGGACCCCTCGATGCGGTGGATGGCGGCGTCGAGCTCGTCCACGACGCCCCCGAGCGGGACGATGTTGAGGACGCCCTGGCCCCCGCGCAGCAGGTCGACCACCTCGCCGTCGCTGCGGGCCAGGACGGAGCCGGCCCCGGCGAGCACCAGGCTGGCGGACGCCACGTCGGCACCGAGGTCGTTGCGCAGGCAGTCGATCGCCCGGCGGGCGCGCTGCAGCGACACTCCGGCGTCGAGCAGCTGCTTCACGACCTTCAGCTCCAGCAGGTCGTGGTACGAGTAGAGCCGCTGGGTCCCGCTCCCCCTGGCGTCGGCCAGCGATGGCCGGAGCAGGCCCGTGCGGGCCCAGTAGTCGAGCTGGCGGTAGGTGATGCCCACGAGCGCGCACACCTGCGGACCCCGGAAGCCCTCGGGCCGCGTCGCCGAGCCGTGGGGCCCGCCGTCCCCCGTCACCGCACCCGCGGCCCGACCGGAGCCGCCGGGCCCGGGACCCGACCCGTCACGGCCCGGCCCCTCACCCGGGGACGACCTGTGCTGCTCCACCCTGGCTCCTCCTCCACCTGCACCGCACCTTCATCGTACCGAGTGGCCACACACCCGTAGTTACGAAGATGTTGCGATCCACTGGAGGGTGACACGGCAGGAACGACCCCAACGGTCCACCTGAGGTCGAGGCTTCACGTCGGGTGGCCGGCGCCAACGGGACGACCACCCCGTGACGCCCAACCCCGTGCCCCGTCAGCCGGTGCCCTGTCAGCCGGTGATCGGTCTGCCAGCCCGTCAACGGGGCCCGTCGACCGGCGATCCGTCGGTGGGTACAGTCAGCCGGCGATCGGCGGTCCGCCCGGGGCGCTCTCCACCGTCAGGCGGGCGACGCCCACGCGCCGGCAGTGCCCGCACCAGGCCACGGCGTGGACGGGGTCGGTGGGCTGGACGACGCCACCGCAGTGCCGGCACCGGTGCACCAGGGAGACTGCTCCGGGCTCCATCGTCGAAGTCGTTTGGCTCATTGTCCAAGACATCGGCACTCTGCGTCGCAGCTTGAGCAATTCGGTCACTCGACGTGGTGGGTCTGTTCTGCGGGGGGCGGGCCACGACGTGCGCCACCCGCACCGGCGCCCGAGCACTCCCCGCCGGGTCGTCGCGGGGACCCGGCTGCCGCCTGGGCGGGGTGGACCCGCACGCTCGCCGGGCGGGCTCGCAAGGCCGCCGTCGGGCCGCCTCAGCCGATCCTGCGGAGCTCGCTGCGGTAGCGCCGGCTGTTCTCGACGTACTGCTGCGCCGACACCCGGATCAGGTCGATGCTCGACGCTGCCTCGCGGAGCTTGGCCGGCACGCCGACGGCCACCGCACCGCCCGGCACGCGCATGCCGTTGGGGACGACGGCGTTGGCCCCCACGGTGGCACCGCTCTCCACCACGGCGAAGTGCAGCACGATCGACCCCGAGCCGACGAGGGCGTCGTCGTGCACGGTGCAGCCCTCGAGGTGGACGAGGTGGCCGACCACGCAGCCGTCGCCGACCACGGTCGGGAAGCCCGGTCCGGCGTGCACCACGGTCCCGTCCTGGATCGAGGTGCGAGCGCCGATGGTGATGGTCCCGAAGTCGCCCCGCAGCACGGCGCCGGGCCACACCGAGGCGTCGGGTCCGACCGTCACCGCGCCGATGACGACGGCGTCGGGATGCACGAAGGCGTCGGGATCGATCGTCGGGACGCTGTCGCCGAGCGCGTAGATGGGCACGGGTGCACGCTAGTGCGCGGCCCCCCGGTGCATCGCGTGGCCGCTGCCCTGCGGTGACACCACGACCCCGGGTCCGCCGCATAGGGTTTGCGCCCATGCGACGACCCGCCCGCTTCCTCCTCGCGCTCCCGTGCGTCCTCGCCCTGGCCGCCTGTGGCAGCGCTGCCCGGTCCGCCGGTGCCACGCATCCCGCCACCCGGACCTCTTCCGGGAGCGCCGCGAGCACCGGGAGCGCCGGCACCGGCGCCACCCGGACGACGGACGTCGCCGGCCTGCCGTTCCCGTCGCCCAACGGCTACGCCGCCACCGCCCACCTCGCGCCCGGGCCGAACCTGCAGCCGGGCTCCAACCCGTCGGTCCTGCCGAGCGACGTGCTCATCGCCGACCGGAACAACAACCGGCTCATCATCGTGAACCCGCAGGGCAACATCGTCTGGCAGTTCCCCCAGCCCGGTGACCTGGCACCAGGCCAGACCTGGCTGGCGCCCGACGACGCCTTCTTCACCCCCAACGGCAAGGACATCATCGCCACCCAGGAGAGCCAGTTCACGATCACCGAGATCGACGTGGCCACCCACAAGATCGTCTGGCAGTACGGCCACCCCGGTGTTCCGGGGTCGGCCAACAACTACCTCGACAACCCCGACGACGCCATGATGCTGCCGAACGGCGACGTCATCACCGCCGACATCAAGAACTGCCGGATCCTCGTGCTCCAACCGCCGTCGCACACCCCGCTCAAGATCATCGGCGAGACGACGCAGTACTGCTACCACCAGCCGCCGCAGCGCTGGGGCAGCCCCAACGGCGCGTTCCCCATGACCAACGGCCAGTACCTGGTCACGGAGATCAACGGCGACTGGGTCGACCAGCTCAACCTGGCCACGGACGCGATCGGCTTCTCCACCAACCCCCCGGGCTTCACCTACCCCTCCGACACCAACGAGGTCTCGCCGAACGTCTTCCTGAGCGCCAACTACGCCAAGCCGGGAGCCGTCGAGGAGTTCAACTCGTCGGGGACCCTGCTGTGGCGCTACGCCCCGACCGGGCCGGAAGCGCTGAACCAGCCGTCGCTGGCGCTCCCGCTGCCGAACGGCGACGTGATCCTGAACGACGACTGGAACCACCGGGTCATCGTCGTCGACCCCAAGACCAACCAGGTCGTGTGGCAGTACGGTCACACCGGCGTGCCGGGCAGCGCCCCCGGCTACCTGGACAAGCCCGACGGCCTCGACCTGGCGCCGCCGTACTCGCTCACGATGGTGCACAAGTCCACCATGGGGCTGCCGTGAGCACCCGCGGCAGCGGCCTGGCCCAGCTCGGCAGCCTCGGGCCGGGCGGCCGGCGCCGGCGTGGCCGCCCGGCCCGAGGTCGCCACCGCCCCGGCGCCGGCACCGCCACCATCAGGGCAGCCGGCGGCCTCGCGCTGCCGGCGCTCGCCGTCCTGGCCGTCGCCGTGGTGGTCTTCGGCCTGGTGCAGTGGCTGCGGCCGGCGCCCCCTGCCACGGTCCGCCTCGCCCGGACGTCCTTCGCCGTGGCCGGAACGCCCGCACTGCCCTGGCCGGCCCAGGGCCAGGCGGCCGTCGCCGTCGACGGGGTCGGTCTCGTCGGCTCCAGCGGCACGGCGACCCCTGCACCGATCGCCAGCATCACGAAGGTCATGACGGCCCTGCTGGTGCTCCACGACCACCCGCTGACGCCCGGGCAGGCGGGGCCGGCCATCACGATCACGGGGGCCGACGTCGCCCAGTACCAGTCCGACGTGGCCCAGCAGGAGTCGGTCGTGGCCGTCACCGCCGGCGAGCAGCTCACCGAGCTGCAGGCGCTCCAGGCCCTGCTCATCCCGTCGGCCAACAACATCGCCACCGTCCTGGCCGCCTGGGACGCCGGGACGGTCCACGCCTTCGTCGCCAAGATGAACGCCGAGGCCGCCGCGCTCGGCCTGCACCACACCCGCTTCGTCGGGCCGAGCGGCTTCGCGTCGGGATCGGTCAGCACGCCCCGGGACCTCATCCGCCTCGGCCAGGCGGCGATGGCCAACCCCGTGTTCGCGTCCATCGTCGCCACGCCGGCGGTCACGCTCCCCGTGGCCGGGACCCTGCAGAACTACGACTACAACCTCGGCCACGGCGGGTTCGTCGGCATCAAGACCGGGTCCGACGGCCAGGCCGGCGGCTGCTTCCTGTTCGCCGCCAAGGTCCCTGCGGCCGCGGGCACCGCCACCGTCGTCGGCGCTGTCCTCGGCCAGCAGGCCGCACCCATCATCCAGAGCGCGCTCGACGCGTCCACCTCGCTGGTGCAGGCGCTCGCACCCCAGCTCACCCGGCGCCAGGTCGTCCGGAGCGGGCAGGCCGTCGGCCAGGTGGTGACACCCTGGGGGGCCAGGACCTCCATCGTCACCACCGCGTCGCTGTCGGTCACCGCGTGGCCCGGGCTCCGCCTGCCCGGCCAGGTGCACCTCGACCGGCTCGGCTCCAGCCTGCGGCGCGGCCAGCGCGTCGGCACGCTCGACATCCAGGTCGACGGCGCCGTCCACGCCATCCCCCTCGTCACCGCCGGCGCCGTCGGCGCGCCGGGGCTCGGGTTCAAGCTCGGGAACGTCTGACCGGAGCGCTGAGCGCAACGCCCCGCGCTCCGCGGGCCGGGGACCCTGCCGCCCGCGCCAGCCGGACGCCGGCGACCAACAGCGTCGGTGAGGGCAGGTTCACGCGCGCGTAACGCACCGGCAATCCCCCGGACCCATCCGAGCCCTACAACGGTGCCGTGAGCCGATCGCCGACCCACCCAGCAGCCGGCGCGGCGGCACCGGCACCGTCGTCGCCATGACGCGCACCGCGGCGACCAACGGCACGGGACGTGCCGCAGCCCCTGTGACGCCCGGGGAACCAGCCGGGACGCCGCAGGCACCCACCGGGCCGGCGGGGCACGCGGGGCACGCGGTCGCGTCACCGACGCCGGCGCCCCGTCCCCGCAACCGCACGAGCGCCTACCGGGGGGGACCCGGCTTCGACGAGCTGGTGGACGCCTCCGGCCGGCCGCGGACGGCAGCGGGACCGCTCTGGGAGGCGCTCGCCGCCCTCGGGCCAGCGGGCCTGGCCGCGCGCCAGGCCGACGCCGAACGCGAGATGCGGTCCCTCGGTGCCACGTTCGCCGTGCAGGGAGACGGTGACGCCACCGAGCGGACGTGGCCGCTCGACGTGGTCCCGCGCCTGGTTCCCGCCGACGAGTGGCAGGTGGTGGAGGCCGGCCTCGTCCAGCGCCTCGCCGCCCTCAACCGCTTCATCGACGACACGTACCACGACCAGCGCGCCGTTCGCGACGGTGTGGTGCCCGCCGAGGTCGTGACCGGCTCCCCCAACTTCCGACCCGAGTGCATGGGCATCGAGCCGCCCGGCGGGATCTGGGCGCACATCTGCGGCAGCGACCTCGTCCGGGGCGCCGACGGCACCCTCTTCGTGCTCGAGGACAACCTCCGCGTGCCCTCCGGCGTGTCGTACATGCTGCAGAACCGGGCCGTGGTGAAGCGAGCGCTCCCCGACCTCTTCCGCCGGTACAGCGTGGGCCCGCTGGACCCCTACCTGACGAAGCTGCGCTCGGTCCTCCACGCCGTCGCCCCCGTGCCCCACGACCCCGTCGTTGCGGTGCTCACGCCGGGGGTCGCCAACGCCGCGCACTTCGAGCACGCCTTCCTGGCCCGCCACCTGGGCGCCGAGCTCGTGGAGGCAGCCGACCTGCAGGTCCTCGACGACGGCACGCTCTGCATGCGAACCATCGGCGGCCTGGAACGGGTGGACGTCGTCTACCGCCGGGTCGACGACCTCTACCTCGACGCCGAGGTGTTCCGCCGGGACTCCGTGGTCGGCGTCCCCGGGCTGCTCCGCGCCATGCGCGCCGGCAGGGTCGCCGTGGTGAACGCGCCCGGCGCCGGCGTCGCCGACGACAAGGCGGTCTACAGCTACGTCCCCGACCTGATCCGCTTCTACCTCGGCGAGGACCCGATCCTGCCCAACGTGCCCACCTACTGGTGCGGAAGGCCGGCCGAGCGCGCCCATGTCCTCGCCAACCTGGGGTCGCTGGTGATGAAGCCGGCCACGGAGTCCGGCGGCTACGGCGTGGTGATCGGCCCGAGGGCCGGCGCCGGCACGCTGGACCACCTCGCACGGCGGATCGAGCGCAACCCCGAGGGATGGGTGGCGCAGCCGGTGGTGTCGCTCTCGACGGCCCCCGCACTGGCAGCCGACGGCACCCTCCAACCCCGCCACGTCGACCTCCGCCCGTTCACGCTCCTGGGTCCAGCCGGCTCGTACGTCACGCGGGGTGGCCTCACCCGCGTCGGCGCCTCGGCGGGGTCGCTCATCGTCAACTCGTCGCAGGGCGGCGGCAGCAAGGACACCTGGGTCGTGGAAGCGATCCTGCCCGGCCCTGCCCCCGACGCGAGTCCGCCGGGCAGCGCGTGGCCGGGCGCCGGCGGCCCGCCGCCAGCGCACCACCAGGCACAGCAGTGAGCGCCGCGACACCCTCCGGAGCAGAGGCCGGTGGCGCGCTGCCCGCCGGGCCCGGCGGCACCACCGCGGGCACGACCGGCACCCGCGCCACGACCACCGGCACGCGTCC
Organism: Actinomycetes bacterium; assembly: GCA_021798135.1. Taxonomy (GTDB): domain Bacteria; phylum Actinomycetota; class Acidimicrobiia; order Acidimicrobiales; family UBA8190; genus JAJZYI01. Next base: position 14,154 of record JAJZYI010000026.1, read on the forward strand.
CGGCACGGGCGCAAGCACCGGCACCCCTGCTGCCCTCCCCCGACGCAGCCGCCCGCCGCTGCTCGCACGGGTAGCGGAGTCCCTCTACTGGGCGGGCCGCCACGCTGAGCGCGCCGAATCGCTCGCCCGAGCGGTCCTGGTGCATACCGACACCCACCTCGACCTGCCGGTGGGCGCCGACGTGGGCTGGCAGCCCCTGCTGGCCATCGTCGGCGTCGAGCGGCTGTTCGGCGAGCGGCACTCGTTGCTCCTCGGCGGGCACGTGGCACCGCCAGCCAGCGGGCCCCGGGAGGCGGACGTGGTGCCCTTCGTCCTGGTCGACACCGGAAACCCCTCGTCCGTCCTCACGGCGATCGCCGCGCTCCGCTCGAACGTCCGCACGGCCCGGGCCGTGCTGCCGGCCGGGGTCTGGGACGCCAGCCTGGCACTGTGGCAGGTCGCGGCAGCCGGTCGCGACGAGGTGGTCCCCCGCGACCGCCGCGTCCGCTGGCTGCAGCGCGTGCTGGGCGGGTGCGCCCAGCTCACGGGCAGCCTGTGGGCGCTCGCCGGCGACGACCAGGTCGAGTCCTTCGTGCGGGTCGGCCAGCTCGTCGAGCGGGCGGACGTGACCGCCCGACTGGTCGCGGCGCGGGCCCCCAGCCTGGTGGCGCCCGCCGGTGGGCCGTCGCCGTACGCCGACGTCCACCACCGAGCCGTCCTGCGGTCGCTGGCCGCCGACGAGGCGCACCATCGGTTCGGCGGCGCCGCCGGTGGCGAGGACGTGGCCCGGTTCGTGCTCCACGACCGGGCGTTCTCGCGCTCGGTGGCCTCGTGCCTGGCCGAGATCCAGCTCCGCGTGCACCGCTGGCCTCGCAACGGCGCCGTCGTCGGTGCGTGCGCCGACGCCGTCGCGGTCGTGTCGGGGGCGTCGCGCACCGGCCCGGCAGCCGGCGACCTCCGAGCCGCCGCCTTCGTCGTGCAGGACGCCGCCGGGCGGCTCCACGACAGGATCGCCGACACCTACTTCGCCCGCCCCGCACCGCCGGCCGCCACCGCGCCCGGCAGTCCCGGGCCGGGTGACCCCGGTTCCCGGGAAGCCGGGCGCCGCCCGCCCACTCCCGACGGAGCTGGGCCACACGGCCCGCTCAGCGACGATCGGTCGGGCCACGTGACCCAGCCGCCGGCGTCGCCCACGGCACCCCGCCGAGCTGCCCTGGGCGGCGCTGCGCGCACCACCATCCGGGCTCGCCCAGCGGCTCCTGCGGCTCTCCGCCCTTGCAGGACCACCACGGACGACGGGGCCAATTCGTTTCGCGTGGTCCACCGCACCGTCTACCGCTATGGGTCGCCAGCCACGGGCGCGATGAACGAGGCCCACCTGCGACCGCGCGACACGCCGACGCAACGCGTGGCCGCGCACCGGCTGGAGGTCGAGCCCGCTCCGGCGTCGTCGTGGGAGCGCCGGGACGCCTTCGGCAACCACGTGCAGCACTTCACCATCCGAGGCCGGTTCGACACCCTCACCGTGGTGGCGACGACAGACGTGCGCGTCAGGTCGGCCGCCCAGCCGCCCGCCACGCCGCCGTGGGAGACGGTGCGCCTGGTGCTCGCCGCGGACCGCCAGCCGGCCGGCCACCACGCCCGCACGTACCTGGCCGGGTCGCCGCTCGTCCCGGTGAGCGACCGTCTGGCCGAGTTCGCCGCCCCGTCGTTCCCCGATCGGCGACCGCTGCTCGACGGCGTGGTGGACCTGGCCAGCCGCATCCACCGCGGGCTGCGCTACGAGCCGGGGGTGACCTCGGTCACCACACCGGTGCTGGAGGTGCTCGACCACCACCGTGGCGTGTGCCAGGACTTCGCACACCTCGCCATCGGCTGCCTCCGATCCATCGGCCTGGCGGCACGCTACGTGAGTGGCTACATCCGAAGCACGACCCCGGCGGGCGCCGGCCTCGAGGGGGGGGACGCCTCGCACGCGTGGTTCTCCGTGTACCTGCCGGGCTGGGGCTGGCTGGACGTCGACCCCACCAACGACCAGCTCGTCTCGGCGTCGCACGTGACGACGGCCTGGGGGCGTGACTACGCCGACGTGTCACCGCTGCGCGGCACCGTCGACGGAGGCGGCCGGACCCAGCGCCTGGAGGTCGCCGTCAGCGTGGTCCCGGTCCCCGTGGGCGACCCGTAGCGGGCACCGGAACCCGCGGGACGGGGTGCGGCGAGGGGCCGAGCGCTGCGGCGCCCGCCCTACGTCGGGTCCGCCCCGACCACGCGGTCCCGGCCGCGGCGCTTCGCCCGGTAGAGGGCGGCGTCGGCCCGGGCGAGCAGCTCGTCCGGGCCGTCACCGGGCCCGAGCTGTGCCAGGCCCACCGAGCAGGTCTGGTCGCCGGGGGTCGCCAACCGCAGGCGCTCCAGGATCGACCGCGCGTGGGCCGGCCGGCACCCGGGGAGCAGCACGGCGAACTCCTCGCCCCCGTAGCGGGCCAGGAGGTCGTCCTCGCGCAGCTCCCGTCGCCAGCAGGCGGCGGCCTCGGCAAGCAGGCGGTCGCCGCTGGCATGGCCGCTCACGTCGTTGTACGCCTTGAACCCGTCCAGGTCGACCATGGCGACCGCCAGCGGGGCCCCCGACCGGCGGGCCTCCCCGACCGCCCTGGGCAGCGCCTCGTCCCACGCTCGGCGGTTCGGCAGGCCGGTCAGCGCGTCGGTGCGCGCCAGTTCCTGCACCCGACGCAGGAGCTCGGCGCGCTCCACCTCCAGCACCTTCCGATCGGTGATGTCGCTGGCGACCGCGTACTTCCGGCGGCTGTCGGAGCGCGCCGACCACAGCAGCCAGCGCCAGCTCCCGTCCTTGGCCAGGTAGCGGTTCTCGAAGCTGACGACCTCGCCGGGCCGGGCGTCGAGCGCGTCGGCGTGGACGTTGGTCGGCGCCAGGTCGTCGGGGTGGACGAGCTCCCGGAACGGCCGCTCCATGAGCTCCTGGCGCGTCCAGCCCAGGCAGCGCTCCCACCCGTCGCTCAGCCGGGTGAAGTAGCCGTCGAGGCTGGCCTCCACCAGCATGGCGTTGGACATCTCGAACCAGCGCGAGTCGGACGCAGGCCCGGGGTCGGCGCCCCGGGTCCTCGCAGGACCGACGGCGCCGGCTGCCGCCAGCACCACGGCCGCCACGGCGAGGCCCGCAGCACCAGGGGCGGACCGGGCCGTCGCCGCACCCGCCGCCAGCAGTGCCAGTCCCAGGGCGGCGCCGGCGAGCCCGGCCCTCCGGCCGCGCCACCGGGCCAGCAGCAGGGTCGGTACCACGCACAGCACCGCCAGCCGGTCGCGGCCCGACGCTGCCGCGTCGGACAGCTCCAAAGCGGCGACGAGGGCGAACAGGCCGGCCGCGGCGAGCGGTGCGGCCCACCGTTGCAGCGTCGGCTGGTGCATCGATGTACCTCGGGTGTGGCTCGGGCGCCGCCGCGGGAGGCGCCGTGCTGGTGCCGGCCGCGCCCGTGCCGCTGCCGGGGACGGCTCGGCCGTCCCGCTCGTGTATCGACGGGTCGGAGCGCCCGGTTGAGCGTCAGGGCGAGGGCCCGGCCGGGCGCCCGGCCGGGCCGCCACGCTCCGCGGCGCTCGCCTCAGGCGCGCGCCGCCCTGCGCGAGAGCTTCGTCCGGTACATGGCCATGTCGGCGTGGTGCAGCAGGTCCCCGGGGCTGGTGCCGTCGTCCGGGAACGTCGCCACCCCGATCGACGCCCGCAGCTCGACGGCGTCGCCGGCGACGACCACCGGGCCGGCGCCGAGCGCGGCGGCGACCCGCTCGCACGCGGCCTCGGCGTCCCGCCCGCTGCGGACGTCGGGGACGAGCACGACGAACTCGTCGCCGCCGAGCCTCCCGACCGAGTCGGCCGTACGGACCGTCTGGCGCAGCCGGGCGCCCACCTCGCACAGCACCCGGTCGCCCGCTGCGTGGCCGAGGCGGTCGTTGACGTCCTTGAACCCGTCCAGGTCCACGAACAGCACGGCCAGCCGGGAGCCCGATCGACGGCAGGCGGCGATGGCCGTCGTCAGCCGGTCGCCGAAGAGCCGGGCGTTGGGCAGGCCGGTGAGCGGGTCGTGGTCGGCCTGGTGCTGCACCACCTCGAGCAGGCGGGCGCTGTGGAGCGCCGACCCGGCCAGGTTCGCCACCGCCGCCGTGCGCCGCGCCACGTCGTCGTCGATCCCCGGCGGGGCGTCACCGGCCTCGAGCACGAGCAGGCCGACGAGCTGCCGGCGCGCCGTCAGCGGTGCGACGATGCCCCGCCGGCACCCGGCCAGCCGCTCGACGGGGGCGAACGCCGGGTCCTCCCAGGCTGCCCGCGCCCTCCCGGGGCCGGTGGCCACCCGCCCCAGCAGCTCCGCGCTGGCGGCGGCCGCCGCGCCCCGGCGACCCCCGGTGTCGACCACCACGCCCGTCCCGTCCCAGCGGGCGACCGCCGAGCACACCAGCAGCCCGTCGGCCGGCTCCCACGACAGGACGGCGGCGCGCTCGGAGGCCACCACCCGCAGGGCCGCCTGCGCGATCCGGGCGTTCATCTCGGCCACCCCGGCGATCTCGGCCAGCTGGGCCGACAGGTCGAGCAGCAGCCGGGTCTCCCCGAGCGCGACGGCGGCGTCGAGCGCCGCCGCGGCGTGGTCGGCGTACGAGCGCAGCAGCCGGTCGTCGTCGGGCAGGAACTCGCCGTCGGTCAGCGCCGCGAGGTAGCCGTAGCGTCGCCGCATCGACACGACCTCCACCGCCAGGCGGTTGCCGGGCGCTGTCCGGTCGGCGGGGGCGGCCGTGCCGAGCAGCGCGGCCGCCTCGATCCTCGCCTGCTCCGGCGTCATCCCGACGGCGTGGACGCGCGGCGCCCGCTCGCCGGGCAGCTGCACGGCGAGCAGGTGGCGCGGCGCGGTGACGGCGATGCCGGTCAGGTGGACGGCGGCCTCCAGCGCCGCGTCCA
>JAJZYI010000325.1 GCA_021798135.1 Actinomycetes bacterium
GTGGTGCCGGTGGTGCCGGTGCTGCCGGTGGTGCCGGTGGTGCCGGTGGTGCCGGTGGTGCCGGTGGTGCCGGTGGTGCCCGTGCCGCCCCCGCTGCCGGTGCACTGGGCACGAGCGGTGGGGCCGGACCCGCCGGCGCCGGTCGCGGCGCCCGCCGGAGCCCCGCTGCCTGCGGCGGGTGGGCCGGCCGGGGCGGTGGTGGTCGAGGCTGCGGCAGCGACGCCGCTGCCGGTGAGCCCTCCCGGGACGGCAAGCATCGCGGCGGCGCCGGCCGCCACGGCCAGCCCGGCTCCCCGCCCCCAGCGGGTGCGCCGCCGGCCCGCGCGTGCGTGCGGGCGCCCGGGCGCTTGGCGTCGGATGGGAGGTAATGGCAGCCGAGGGGTCACGGTTCGTCCTACGGGATGTCGGGCGTCACCGGCAGCGCGCACCACCGGGTCGGGCGTGGCGCGCTGGCGGCCGGGCGTGGCGATGCGATCGCTTCATTGTGGGAGCCCGGCTGTGCCGATGCAAGGAACCGGGGCGTGGCGGGGCAGCCGACGCCGCGCGAGGTGCAGCGGCTCCCGGGTGCGGGAGCCGCTGCACGGTCGGACCGGCGCACGGGTCGTGCCGCCCGGCCAGCGGCTGCGTGGCAGCCTGGCCAAGGGCACCGGCGCCGCCCGCCCCGGCTGGCCCGGTGGCTCGCCGGTCAGGCCCGGAGCAGCTCGGCGACGCGGAAGGCCAGGTCGATGGACTGCCGCGCGTTCAGGCGGGGGTCGCACGTCGTGGTGTACCGGAGGTGGAGCTGGTCCTCGGCGATGTCGCCGAACCCGCCGAGGCACTCGGTCACGTCGTCGCCCGTGAGCTCCACGTGGATACCCCCGGGCCAGGTCCCCACCTGGTGGTGCGCGTCGAAGAAGGCCCGCAGCTCCACCAGGATGTCGTCGAACCGGCGCGTCTTGCGCCCGCCGTCGCTGGTGAAGGTGTTGCCGTGCATGGGGTCGCACGTCCAGACCACGGGGTGCCCGGCGTCGCGCGCCGCGGCGAACAGGGGCGGCAGCAGGTCTGCTGCTCGGTCCGCTCCCATCCTGGTGATGAGTGTCAGCCGGCCCGGGACACGCTGCGGGTTCAGCCGCTCGCACAGGGCGAGCACCTCGTCGGGGCCGGCCGACGGCCCGATCTTGCAGCCGACCGGGTTGTGGACGCCGGCGAGGAGCTCGACGTGGGCGCCGTCGAGCTGCCGGGTCCGCTCACCGATCCAGAGCATGTGCGCCGAGCAGTCGTAGAAGTCGCCCGACAGCGAGTCGCGCCTGGTCAGGGCTTCCTCGTACTCCATGATCAGCGCCTCGTGGCTCGTGTAGAAGTCGACCTGGTGGAGGGTCTCCTCCGCTTGCAGGTCGATGCCGCAGGCGGCCATGAAGCGCAGGGCGGCGTCGATCTCCGCGGCGATCTGCTCGTAGCGCCGGCCCTCCTCGCTCGAGGCGACGAACTGCTGGTTCCACGCGTGGACCTGCGAGAGGTCGGCGAAGCCCCCCTTGGTGAAGGCCCGGATCAGGTTCAAGGTGGCCGTGGCGTGGTGGTACGCGGTGATCATCCGCCGGGGGTCGGCTCGCCGGGCGGCGGGCGTTGGGGCGTCGTCGTTCACCATGTGGCCCCGGAACGACTCGATGTCCAGCTCGCCGACCCGCTCGGTGAGGGCCGAGCGCGGCTTGGCGAACTGCCCGGCGATCCGGCCGACCTTGATCACGGGCACGCCGCCGCCGTAGGTGAGCACCACGGCCATCTGCAGGACCACCTTCAGCTTGTCCCGGATGGCGTCGGCGGACAGCTCGTCGAAGGACTCGGCGCAGTCACCGGCCTGCAGCAGGAAGGCGCGGCCCTCGGCCACCGCGGCGAGCTGCTGCCGAAGGCGGCGGGCCTCGCCGGCGAACACCAGCGGTGGCAGGCCGGCGAGCTCCTTCTGCACGCGCTCGAGCTCCGCCGGGTCGGGCCAGGCGGGCTGCTGGGCGGCCGGGTGCGACCGCCAGGACTGCGGAGACCACCGGGTGCCGGGCATGGCACCCAGCGTAGGCGCGCGCCATCCGGGGGCCTGCCGGGGGGGCGCCGGCGGCGCCCGGCAGGGCAACTAGGCTCCGGCCGTGCCCAGGGAACCGTCCGGTGCCGCGGGGCCCGGCCGGCAGGGCACGGATCGTCGTGACCCCGTCGCCGGCACCGACGGGCCGACGAGCCGCGTCGAGCGAGGCACGCCCCGCTCGGGCCGGCCGCCTCGCGTCGGCGTGCTGGGAGGGACGTTCGACCCGGTTCACGTGGGGCACCTCGTGGTGGCGCAGGAGGCCCGCTTCGCGCTGGGCCTGGACCGGGTGCTGCTGGTCGTGGCGAACGACCCGTGGCAGAAGACGGCGCAGGCGCCGGTCACCCCGGCCGAGGACCGCCTGGCCGTGGTCCAGGCGGCCGTCGACGGTGTGGAGGGCGTCGAGGCGTGCCGGATCGAGATCGACCGCGGCGGCCCCAGCTACACCGTCGACACCCTGCAGGAGCTGCAGGCGGCAGAGCCCGGTGCCGAGCTGTACCTGATCGTCGGGGCCGACGTCGTGCCCAGCCTGCCCACCTGGCACCGTGCCGACGAGCTGCCGGCCCTGGCCACCCTGGTCGTCGCCCGGCGCGCCGGCACGGCCGACGTGGGCGACCCTGCGGGGTGGCGGGTCGTCCACCTCCCGGTCCCGCGCCTGGAGGTGTCGAGCCGGGACCTCCGGTCCCGGCTGGCGGCCGGCAGGCCCGTGGGCTTCCTCGTCCCGGCCGCGGCCATACGTTGCATCTCCTCGCGCGGTCTGTACGCTGGTTCCAGATGACCGCACCGGCAACCGCAGGACCCGATTCCTCAGGCCAGCGCGACGCGGCTGCCTCGGTGACCGGCAGGCGGCCGCCCGGTGGCCGCCGAGCGCTGCCCGGGCGCGGCGGCGTGAGGTACCCCGCCGCGGCGGGCAGCCCGACGAGGCACGCCGGCCCGAGCGGTGCGCGGCACCGCATCGCTGCCGGGCACCGCGCCCCGAGCATCGCGACACCGGTCCGGCAGCCGGGCGCCGACCAGGTGTCCCGAGGGACGCCACCGGCAGCGGCGCACGCCGACCGCCACCGTCCGGCCGGGCACGCGCCGGCCGTGCACCGCCGCCGGCGGCCGCCGGCCGACGCCGTGCTCGTGGTGGTCATGCTGGCCCTCCTGGCCGGGTTGGTCGCGCTGGCGGTGGTCGTGATCGGCATGGCCGAGCACCGGGCACCACGGCTGGCACCGGCTGCCCTGGCGGCAGGCCCGGCCGTGCTGGCGGCAGGCCCGGCCGTGCTGGCGGCACCGTGAGCGGACGGCGCAGCGACGGCCGGGCGGGCGGGCGGTCAGGGAGCGACGGCAGGGACGACGGCCGCAGCGCTGGG
>JAJZYI010000326.1 GCA_021798135.1 Actinomycetes bacterium
CGGCGCGCCCGCCGGCGGGTGCGCAGGCGGGGAGGACCCTCGCGACCGGGGGAGCGGGCGCCCCCCAGGCGGGTCCCGCCGTCGCCCTGCGGGCCGTGGCGGTCGTGCGCGACGGACGGCCGCTGCTCGACGGCGTGGACTGGGCGGTGCGGCGAGACGAGCGCTGGGCCGTGCTCGGGCCGAACGGTTCGGGGAAGACCACCCTGCTCAAGGTGGCGGCGATGCAGCTGCTGCCCACCCGCGGGGAGGTCGAGGTGCTCGGCGAGCGTGCCGGCCGCTGCGACGCCCGGGCCGTGCGCCGCCGCATCGCCTTCGTGAGCGCAGCGGTGGCCCGGTCGGTGCACCCGGCCGTGACCGCCCACGACGTGGTCCTGACGGGGCGCTACGCCGCGCTCGAGCCGTGGTGGCACGAGTACGGTGCGGCCGACCACGAGCGAGCAGCTGCGTTGCTGGCCGCCGGCGGGCTGGCCCGCTGTGGCGGGCGGGCGTTCGGGACCCTGTCTGAGGGGGAGCGCCAGCAGGTGCTGCTGGCGCGGGCCCTGATGGGCCGGCCGGAGCTGGTGTTGATGGACGAGCCGGCTGCGGGCCTGGACCTCGGCGCCCGCGAGCGGCTGCTCGCGCGCCTGGCGCAGCTGGCCGCCGAGCGCGACGCCTCGCCGATGGTGCTGGTCACCCACCACCTGGAGGAGATCCCCCCGGGCACGACCCATGCGGCGCTCCTGCGGGACGGCCGCCTGGTGGCGAGCGGCCCGGTCGGCGACGTCCTGTCCAGCGGGCCCGTCGCTGCGTGCTTCGGCATCGACGTCCACGTCGACCACGCCGGCGGGCGGTGGCACGCCCGCGCCACGACCTGAGCGCTGCCGTCCCGCTCAGTTGGCGCCGGACTGCACCGGCCAGCGACCGGCGCCCGCAGGCCGGTTGACGATCAGGCCGGTGAGGACGTCGAGGTCCCGCACCATGCCCGTCAGCTGCGACGGCGGGAGGGAGTGCAGCAGCACGGCGACCGCCGTCCGGCGGCGCTCGGCGACGTCGTGCACCAGCTCCTCGCCCGCATCGGTCAGGCTGAGCACGATCTCGCGCCGGTCGACCTCGTGGCGGGTGCGGTCGATGAGGCCCTTGCGGACCAGCCGGTCGCACATCCGGGTGGCGGTCGACGGCCCGACGCCCATGGCGTGGGCCAGGTCGCCGAGCTGGCACGGGCCCTGCTCCGACAGGGCGACGAGCGCCCGGTACTGCGTCAGGGTGACGTCGCTGCGCACCTCGTGCACGGAGTCCTCGGCGAGGGTCATGATCGCCTGGTTCGCCCGCACGATCGAGTCGACGACGGGGTCGTCGCCCCGCAGGCCGCCAGCCTCCACGGGCGGTCCCGGCGCCGCGGCCAGGCCCTGCGGGGCACGGCCGGCGGCCGGCGGTGTGCGCTGAGAGAGCCCGTAACCTGCCACATCGCCATTGTGTCCCCGGTGTCGGGCAGTGTCATGGGACCAAAGTCACGTTCTGCGGCGAGGTCGGCGTCCGCCGGCGCGGCCGGAGTCGTCGGCCGGGGTCCCCGGCCGGGCGGGGTGGCGGCGGGGCGGGGGGCAGCGGCGCTTGCCTGCGACCCTCCTGCCGCGTCGGCGACACTCCGCCGCAGGTCGGAGGCGGTTCCCTTGCGCGGCCCCTGGCCGTCCGCTAGAACCGGCCGCAGCCCGGGGGGCACACGGGGGCACGGACGGTTCCCGACCATCCACCATTCGCGACAGGCCCATGCGTAGGGTCGTGGACATGGAAGGCAGGTCGAGGGGGTCGTGGCCATCCTGATCCTGGTGCTGCTCCTGATCGTCTGGGCCGTGGTGCTGCTGCCGCGGGCGCGCCGGCGGCGGGCGGAGAGCCATGCGACCGACTCCATCCACGCCTTCCACCGCCAGCTCGGGGTCCTCCAGCGCACGGGCCGTTCCCTCATCCCGCCGGCCAACCGCCTGCGGGTGCCGTTCGCGTCGCTGGCGGCGCCGGCGAGCGGGGCGCCGAGCGGCCGGCCGAGCCTGCTGCTGCTCCGTCCCGGTGACACCGTGACCCGTCCGCAAGCGGGCGTCCACCGGTCCGCGGCCGATCGCTACTTCCGCGCCGAGGCGTGCAAGCGCCGCCGCGACGTGCTGCTGGGCCTGGTCGTCTCGGCACTCGGCACCGCCCTCCTCGGTGCGGTCCCGCCCCTGCGGCCCCTGCTGGTGGTGGCGCTCGTCTTCGGCCTGCTGCTCGTCGGCTACGTAGCGCTCCTGGTGCGGATGCGGGCCATCGCCGTCGAGCGCCGCCAGCAGCCCGGCCGCCCGCCGGTCGCCCGGCAGCGGCCACCGGCCGGCGCCGCCTGGACGGGCGGCTATGGCGCCGACGACGCCGAGCCTCGCCGGGTGGCCGCCCGCTGAGCGCGACCCAGCCGCCGGAGCGGGCGACGTCGCTCGGCGCGGCGATCGCCGCACGCGGCGACGAGGCACGCGAGCACCTGGCCGCAGCGCACCGTGGTCGGGAGGAGGCCCTGGCAAGCTGCCGGTCGACCATCCGGTCCTGCGGCCTCGCCATACGGGCGGTGCACCGGCTCGACCGTGAGAGCGCGGAGGCACGCGTGCAGGAGGCGGCCGCTTCGCTCCGCCAGGCGCAGCAGGCGCTGCAGGCGTTCCCGGCGCTCGCCGCGGCAGGCTTCCTGCACGACGCGGAGAAGGAGTACGCCGAGGCCCGCCTCACCACCGTGCTGATCGACGGCGCCGACGTGCCCGGGGCGGCGGACCTGGGCGTCGGGGTGGCGGCGTGGCTGAACGGGCTGGCCGAGGCGGCGTCCGAGCTCCGGCGCCACCTGCTCGACCGGCTACGGGCCGGCCAGCTGGACCAGGCGGAGAGCCTGCTCGGGGCGATGGAGGACGTCTACGACTTCCTGGTCACGGTGGACTTCCCCGACGCCATCACCGGCGGCCTCCGACGCACCACCGACGCCCTGCGGGCCGTGACCGAGCGCAGCCGGGCGGACGTCACCACCACCGTGCTGCAGGCCCGGCTGCAGCACGCCATCGAGGCGGCAGCGCCGGGCCGCTGACCGGGCAGCGATGGCCACGACCGACGGCCGTGCACCTGTGGCCCGCGCCGCATGGCCGTGCACCGTGGCCCGCGCCGCATGGCCACGGTGCCGTTGCGTTCGGGGCCGGGGGCCGGGTCCGTGGTGCCCGGTTGCGGCGCCGGGGCGTTGCCGGTGGCGCTATCCTGGGCATCCCCACGGGGGTGTAGCTCAGTTGGCAGAGCGCTACGTTCGCAACGTAGAAGTCGGCGGTTCGAGTCCGCTCACCTCCACCAGATCGCCGTATTCGAACTCGCTCGTAGAAAAGAGCAGGTCGAACGGCGGGTGGTACCCCACGTCGGCGATCTTGCCGTCGCGCACGTCGA
>JAJZYI010000327.1 GCA_021798135.1 Actinomycetes bacterium
GTGGGCGCCGGCCGGCAGCGGCGGCAGGACCTGCCGGACGCTCTGCACGAGCCGCTGGTCGTGGCCGAGGTTCTGCACATCGGCGCCGAAGACCAGATCTGCGTGATGAAGACCGCCGCTGAACGCTGCTCCGGTCAGGTAGCTCGGGATCATGTCCACCGCAGCGGTGATCTGCGTCTGCGTCGGGTGCGAGCCGAGCCACGACAGCAGGCTGGTCGGAGACACCACGGGACGCAGCTGGTCGCCGTCACGAGCGATGACGGCGTCTTCGGCCTCCTGGTACCAGCGCAGCATCGCCGGGGTGAGGACGTCCTTGGCCTGGATCGAGACGTCGAGGTTGCCACCGACGCCCAGCGCGCTCTGGGCTGCGAGTGCCTGGTTCAGCCCGGGCACTCCTGCCGCCAGCTGCGGTAGGGTTCCTTCGATCGGCAAGGACCCGAGCGACGCCCACCCCGCGGCGGCACCGATCGCAGCCATGACCGCCAGCGCTACCGTGGTCCGGCGCCACTTCGGTGGCCGCTCGGCTTCCCGAGCCGCCACTGCGGCTCGGGAAGCGCCCGCCTCGTCACGGTGCCCTCCACCGGCGGGGACCGTCGTGGCGCCCACCTCACCGGCACTGCCCAGCCGGACAACAGCCAAGCCGGTAGCGACCGACACGAGCAGGCCGACGGCCAGCGCGATGCCCAGCTCGCGCACGAATGGCAGCGGGGACAGTGCCAGGCTGGCGCATCCCGCCGCACCCGCCGCCGCCAGCGCCACCAGCCACCGGGTGCGCAGGTGGCTGGCTGCATAGATCGGGTAGTCGGTGCCGATCCCGACCATGATGGGCAGGAACACCAAGACGCCCACTGACAGGCCCTGCCCCAGCCAGCCGAGGAACGCCACTGTCAACACCAGTGCGCCGGCCCCGGCCCCGAACGGCACCAGCCGGCGCCACCATCGCAGCTGCCGGCGGGTCAAGAAGAAGGAAGCGAGCACCCCGAGGACAGCCAGCGCGCCGAGCACGGGGAGCTCGTGGAGGACGGTCTGGGCGAGCGACACCGCCAGCACGGGCAGGCCAGTGACCGTGCCATGGACGTCGCGTGGCAAGCCGGCCCGCCGCACGAGCAGTCGTACCGCCGCGACCATCTGGCTGGCCTGCGCTTCGGTCAGCGTGCTGCCGGGTCGCACGAAGATGTCGACTTGGTGGGCGCTGGGCACCAGCCAGTGGAACGAAGCCCTGGCCGGCCCGTTCGAGGCGAGGAACACGTGAGGGCCGAACGAAGGGTTCGAGAGGCTCGGCAGGCCGATCGGCAGGCCACGCACGACGGCGGGACCGTAGCGCAGGTCGAAGCGTCGCGCAGCAGCCTGGCCGGCAGCTGTGGGGTTCTTCCCCGACGCCTTTGCGGCCGCTTCGGCCCGGTCGATCAGCCCTTGGCGGTAGCCGGTGAGCTCGGCCAGCAGATTGCCGGCAGCGATCCCCAGTTGGTTCAAGACGCTCCCCGGCCCGTAGACGACCGCCACGTTCGGCACCTTCGCCAGCTGGCCTTCGAGGCGGGTCATGTGCAGCAGCGGTGTGCCTGAGAGCAATTCGTTCGTGGTCGGCTCGGCCAGCTCGATGGCGATGGGCGGGCCGCCGAAGACCTTCTCCTGTGCTTGCCAGGCGACCACCGCTCGGTTCCGAGCCGGCAGGATCGACGTGACCGACGTCGTGAGCTGCAGGCGCTCGAGACCGCCGGCAGCGAAGGCCACCGCAGCCACCACCGCCACGGCGACGGCCGCGGCCCGGCGACCCGGAGCAGTCCGTCCGTGCCGGAGCCCGGGCACTCAGCCTTCCTTGTGGATGCGGGGGTAGGACCCGGTGAACCCGGTCGGATGGGCCGGCTCGCTCGGGGACGGGTACGGGTTGCGCTGTGGGACCGCCGATCCGAGCAGGTGGTGCAAGACGCCGCTGTCCGTGGGCACCGGGTAGACCTTCGGGCTGTCCGCGTTCAGGATGACGAAGGCGCGCAGGTAGTTGCCGTTCGCATCGTGACCGGCCAGCGCCTGCCCGAAGTTCGTGAAGAACGCAGCCACGTCGGGGCCGTAGGGTCGGAGGTAGGCCAGCATCGGGTCGACGTTCTCGAGCGCCATCTGCGCCGGGGCGATCAGCTCGTTGAGATCCGCAGCGGTGCCAGGTACCGCCTGCAACGTGGCTGGCGCCAACCCCAGGTCCGTGTTGAGCTGGGGAAGGTCAGCCTGCAAGCTCCGGGTGAGCGACGGCAAGGTGACCAGCGATGCGTCGAGGTTCGGTGCCGCGGCTCGCAGTGGCTGAGCCAGCGGCGTCAGGGCGTCCACGAGCTGGGTGATGCTCGGCGAGGCCCGGTGCAGCTGGTCGATCAGGTTGGGAAGATCCGACACGGCTTGGCCGAGGGGGGCCGACATGGCAGCGGTGGTCTTGGTCACTGCTTCGGCGGCAGTGGCCAGGTTGGCGATCTGGCCGTTGCCGGTGTCGAGGACGTCGAGGAGCTGGGTGGTGCGCCGCACGATGTCCTGCAGGTCTTGGGACTGCGCAGCAAGCACGTCGAGGGTGTTGCTGCCCTGGCGGCCGACTTGGCCCAGCCCGGAGAGGATGGCCGACAGGTTGCCGCCTGAGCCGGCGGTGGCACTGTTCAGCTCGCTGACCAGGCTGCCCACCTCCTTCCGGGTGGACGGCTGCAGCGTGTCGAGGACGTTCTGCAACGTAGTGGTGTCCTGCACCGTCTTCGCCGGCAAGACGGTGCCGCTCCGAAGAGGCGGGCCTTTCCCGTCGATCACTTGGATGTAGGTGGCGTTCAACAGGCTCGCGGGGCGCACCAGCAGCCGCACACCGCGGTGCAGGGGCCCGTACGCGGTGAAGTTCAGGTGGACCGCGACCTGGGTGCCTTTGATGTCGAGGGCGGTGACGGCGCCGACGGGGACGCCCGCGACACGCACGTTGGAGCCGATGACCAAGTTCTGCACGCCGCTCGGGTTCTGGGCATCGGCGGGGACCATTGCCACGATCTTGTAGCCCCGCCCGGTGACGAACGGGATGCCGCCACCGGTCTTGGCCCACAAGAAGACCAGCAGCACCAACGTCGGGACCACGAAGGCGATGATGGCAGCGCGGCGCCAGAGGGGCAGGTGGCGTTCGGCGATCTTCACGACGGCTCCTTGCTGTGACCGGTGAGCGATCCGAGCAGACCAGGTAGCGACGGCGTGCTCGACCCGAGTACCGACCCCCCGCCGAGCACCGAGCCGGAAGCCGCCGCCGGTGACGATGAGGATGAGGCACCACCGGCCAGCGCCCGGAGCGGGTTGGTGATCGGCAGGCTGTTCGGCGAGACCTCGAGCAGGCCACGCAAGATCGGCCCGTTTGCGTCCTGCGTGCTGGTGACCGACGTGGTGTTGTAC
>JAJZYI010000328.1 GCA_021798135.1 Actinomycetes bacterium
GCGGGCGGCGGGCCGGCGGCGGCGAGCGCCCGGGCCACGGCCGGGCCCTCACCGGGCCGGTGGGCCACGTGCACGCCGAGGCGGCCCAGCGCGCTGGCGGCGGCACCCAGCTCGACGAGGGGCACGCCCGCGTCGACCACGGCCTGGCGCAGCCGCAGGAAGAGCACCGGCAGCTCCTCGCGGACGTCGCCGGCCAGCAGCACCAGGGCGGACGCCCGGCAGGCCTCGTCGACGGTCGCCCGGGGCAGTCCGAGCACCAGCTCCGCCGGCAGGCCGTCACCGAGCTGCGCGTCGACGTTGTCGGTGCCGATCACGCCCTTGGCCAGGCGGGCCCAGGCGTACGCGTCCTCGTTGGCCAGGCGGGCCCCGCCGATCACGCCGACCGCTCCCGGGCCGCGGCCGTCCCGGGCGGCGGCCAGCCGCGTGGCCACGAGGCCGAGCGCCTCGTCCCACGAGACGGGCTCCAGGTCACCTGCGGCGGAGCGCACGAGCGGCTCGGTCAGCCGGTCGTCCGAGCTCGCCGCCGAGGAGGCGAACCGGCCCTTGTCGCACAGCCAGCTGTGGTTCACCGGGTCGCTGTCGATGCCGAGCAGGCGGGTGAGGCGGTTCGCCGACGACTGCACGGCCACCCGGCAGCCCAGCGCGCACGTCGTGCAGGTGGACTCGACCTGGTCGACGTCCCACGGCCTGGCCTTGAACCGGTACGGCGCGGCCGTGAGCGCCCCGACCGGGCAGATCTGGACCGTGTTCACGCTGAAGTACGAGGAGAACGGCTGCTGCTCGAAGATGCCGACCTCGATGCGGTCGCCGCGGGCGAGGAAGTCGATCTGGGCCTCGCCTGCGACCTCGGCGGCGAACCGGACGCACCGGCCGCACTGGATGCAGCGCTCGCGGTCGAGCATCACCAGCTCGGAGATCGGCACGGGCTTGGCCCAGTGCCGCTTCTCCTCGACGAAGCGGCTCTCGCCGGGGCCGTAGGCGAGCACCTGGTCCTGCAGGGGGCACTCGCCGCCCTTGTCGCAGACCGGGCAGTCGAGCGGGTGGTTGACGAGGAGGAACTCCAGGACCCCGTCCTGCGCCTTCTCGACCTTGGCGGAGGTGGTGGTCACCTCCATCCCGTCGGTGACCGGCAGGTAGCACGCCGGCTGCAGGGTGGCACCGCGGGGCCCGCTCACCTCGACGAGGCACATCCGGCACATGCCGACCGGCTTCATCCGCGGGTGGTAGCAGAAGCGGGGGATGAACGTGCCGGCCCGCTCGGCCACGTCGATGAGGAGCTCGCCGGCGTCGGCCTCCACGACACGACCGTCGAGGGTGACCGACACCTTCTGCCCGGACCCGGAGGACGGGACCAGGGCGTGGTGGGAGGTGGCGACCGGGTCAGCCATAGGGGCAGGCGCCTTCCTTCACGTGCAGCAGGAACTCGTCGCGGAACATCCGGATGCCCGAGGCGACCGACGACGGGATCGACGGTCCGAGCACGCAGATGGTGGTCTGCTGGGGCGGCCAGCTCACGCCCGGGGCGATGTTGTCGCACGCGTCCATGAGCAGGTCCAGGTCCTCCTCGCGCCCGGCACCGTCCTCGATGCGGCGCAGGATCTTCTCGATCCAGCCGCTGCCCTCGCGGCACGGGGTGCACTGGCCGCACGACTCCCGCCAGAAGAACCGGGTGATGCGCCACGCGGCGCGCACCATGCAGGTGTGGTCGTCCATGGCCACGATCGACCCCGACCCGAGCATGGTGTCGCACGCCGCGACCTCGTCCTGGCCGAGCGGCACGTCCAGGTGCTCGGGGCCCAGCCACGGCGCCGACACGCCCCCGGGGATGAACGCCTTGAGCTCGCGGCCGTGGTGGATCCCGCCGCCGAGGACCGGGGCGTAGATGAGGTCCCGGAAGGTCGTCTTCACCATCTCGAGCTCGTACACGCCCGGGTTGCGGACGTGCCCGGCCAGCGCGAACAGCCGGGTGCCGGTCGACCGGCCCTCGCCGAGGGCGGTGAACGCCGCTGCGCCGTTCGTGATGATCCACGGGAGGTTCGACATCGTCTCGACGTTGTTGACGACGGTCGGCTCCCCGTACAGGCCGATGGCCGCCGGGAAGTACGGCGGCTTGATGCGCGGGAACCCGCGCTTTCCCTCCAGGCTCTCGATGAGGGCCGTCTCCTCGCCGCAGATGTAGGCGCCGGCACCAGGGTGCACCACGATGTCGACGCTGAAGCCCGAGCCGAAGATGTCGCGGCCGACGGCGCCGTGGGCGTACGCCTCGTTCAGCGCCGCCTGCACCCGCTCCAGGCCGAGGGCGAACTCGCCGCGCAGGTAGATGAACGCCCGGCCGACCTGCAGGGCGTACGCCGCGATGAGCACGCCCTCGATGAGCTGGTGCGGGTCGCGCTCCACCAGGACGTGGTCCTTGAAGGTGGCGGGCTCGCTCTCGTCCCCGTTCACCACCAGGTACGGGATGGGCCCCTTGCGCAGCATCGACCACTTCCGGCCGGCGGGGAACCCCGCGCCGCCGCGCCCGAGCAGGCTCGCGGCGTCGACCTCGGCGGCGACCTGCGCCGGCGTCATCGAGAGCGCCTTGCGCAGCCCCTGGTAACCGCCCGTCGCAAGGTAGCGCTCCAGGCGGTGGCTGTCCTCGTAGGCCAGGCGGGACGTCAGGATCTTCGGGGGGTCGGTGATGGCCATCAGGCTCCTCCCCCGTCGGCCGCCTGGCGCTCGGCCATGGCGCGGCGCTCCTCGGAGATCTCCTGCGGGTCCGCCCGCAGGCCGACCTCGCGCCGGACCCGGATGAGCGTGCCGTGCGGCGGCACCTCGTCGTCGAGCCGGCCGGTCGCCAGGTCGTCGACCAGCTGGTCGAACGCCTCGGGTGTGACGTTGCCGAAGAACCGGTGGTTCACCTGCAGGCACGGCGCCCGGCCGCAGTCGGCGACGCACTCGGCGTCCTCCAGGGTGAACAGGCCGTCCTCGGTCGTCCCGCCCGGCCGCACGCCGAGCCGCTGCTCGGCGTGCTCCAGCAGGTCGTAGGCACCGCGGAGCATGCAGGCGATGTTGGTGCAGATCGACACCAGGTAGCGCCCGACCGGCTCGGTGTGGAGCATGTCGTAGAACGTGGCCGTTCCCACGACCTCCGCCGGGGTCAGGCCCACCAGCTCGGCGATCTCGGCGATCGCCTCGGGGCGCAGCCAGCCGTCCTGCTCCTGGGCGAGGTGGCAGATCGGGATGAGCGCCGAGCGCGGGTGCGGGTACAGGGCCAGCAGCTCGCGGGCGCGGGCCAGGACGTCGTCCGACAGGTGGCTCACCGCGCCACCCCCCGCCCGACCCCGCCCGCCACCCGGCAGCGGAGACCGTCGACGCCGCGCAGCGCCGTCACCCGTCCACCTCGCCCATGACGG
>JAJZYI010000329.1 GCA_021798135.1 Actinomycetes bacterium
CACCGGCCACGGCTACTGGCTCGTCGCCTCCGACGGCGGCGTCTTCGCCTTCGGCGACGCCACGTACGCCGGCAGCGCCGCCAGGCTGGCGCTCGCCGCTCCGATCACCGGGATCGCGGCCACCCCCACCGGCCACGGCTACTGGCTCGTCGCCTCCGACGGCGGCGTCTTCGCCTTCGGCGACGCCGCCTACTACGGCTCCATGGGAGGACGGCCCCTCAACCGGCCCATCGTCGGCATCGCCGCCACCCCCACCGGCCACGGCTACTGGCTCGTCGCCTCCGACGGCGGCGTCTTCGCCTTCGGCGACGCCACGTACGCCGGCAGCGCCGCCAGGCTGGCGCTCGCCGCTCCGATCACCGGGATCGCGGCCACCCCCTCCGGCCACGGCTACTGGCTCGTCGGGACGGACGGCGGCGTGTTCACCTTCGGCGACGCGCCGTACCTCGGGGCGGCCACCGGCCTGCCCAGCGGCCGGGTGGCCGTGGGCATCGTGCGGACGCCAACGGGGGCTGGCTACTGGGTCACCGCCCGCACGGCGCCGGTGACGACCACGCCTGGCACGACCACGCCCACGCTGCCGTCGCACGCGGTGAACGTGTACTTCACCACGCCCGGGTCGACCAGCTGCACGGCGGTGTCGCCCGTCGCCCGCAGCATCGAGCCGCCGCAGCTCCTCGCCGGCGCCATCCAGGCGCTGCTGTCGGGGCCGACGGCCACCGAGCGGGCGGCGGGGTACACGAGCTTCTTCTCGTCGGCCACCGCCGGCATGCTGAACTGGGCGCACGTGTCGTCGACGGGCGTGGCGCGGATCGACTTCGCCAACTTCTCGTCGATCATCCCGAACGCCTCGACCTCGTGCGGCAGCCAGCAGCTCCTGGCGTCGCTGAACGCCACGGCGACCCAGTTCGCCAGCGTCACCAGCGCGGTGTACTCCTTCGACGGGAGCGTGGCCGCCTTCTACGAGTGGCTCCAGCTCGCGCCCCCGGCCGGCTCCACCACGGTCGTGCCGACCACACCGGCGCTGACCTCGGCGGTCACGCAGGCGCTCACCCAGGAGCACGTGCTCGACGCCACCTACTCGAACGTGCTCGCAACGCTGGGCAGCGTGACGCCGTTCAGCACCATCGACCCGACCGAGACGCAGCACGTCGCCGTCCTGCAGGCCCTGGCGGCCAACCACCAGATCGCCCTGCCCACCGGGCCGTTCCCCGGGCAGCCGTCGCCCACCACGCTGATCGCCGCGTGCCAGCTCGGTGCCGGCCTGGAGCAGCAGACCGTCACCATGTACGGCACCCTGCTGCCGCAGGTGTCCGCGTACAGCGACGCGACGCAGGTGTTCCTGAACCTGCAGAACGCGGCGAGCCAGCACCTGGCCGCGTTCCAGCGCTGCTCGTAGCGGGCGGCCACCCGGCGGTTCGCCTGCCAGCCCCGCCGGTCGTGCCCGGGATGCCGGGCGCGGCCGGCGGCGGCGCGGCAACTCCGGTACGAGGCGCGCCGCTCGCGCCGCGCGGCGAGCCCACTGGCTCGTGATTCGGCTACCGGACCTGCGGGTCGGGGCCCCTCCCCCGGTCGTCCCGACCCCTGACCGGGAACTTCACGGTGGGCCGTGCAGGACTCGAACCTGTGACCCCTTGCGCGTCATGCACCGCAGGCACGTCCAGCTCGGTCCACGGCGGTCCGGATCGGGGACGTTCTCCCTGGTCAGCGGTCCAGAGTCGTCTGACGGGGTCTCAGGCAGTCCACCCGTCAGGCGCTCCGGTTGCTGCAGCAGCCGGTCGACTATCTGCCCTGGTCGGCCCGGACAGATCGAGGGGCCGCCGGATCGAGGAACCGTGCCGGCGAATCGCCATTGGGGCGGTCCGGGCTGTCTGGGCTGAACGGCGGGGTGCCGATGGCGTGCGCTCGATCAGCGCAGCACCCGCACGGTGCACCTGATGCCGGGAGCCCGGGAGAGCCGGTCGTCGGCGGTGAGGAGCTCGCAGTCGAGCGCCTCGGCGAGCGCCACGTAGGTGGCGTCGTAGGCGGTGACGGTGGAGCGCAGCTCGTAGGCCCGCCGCATGAAGGGCAGCGTCGGGTATCGCGCCAGGGGCACCTCCCCCAGGTCCCCTACCGCCGCAGCGAACCTTCGGGCGGTGAGTGTCCCGGCAAGCCACCGCTTACGGAGCACGGCGACGGTCTCGACGTCGACCAGGTCCGGGCCGGCAAGCTCGGCTGCCGCCGACAGCTCGCCCCGTGCGTGGCGTCCGTCGGCCTGGTCGTCGCCGAGTGCGGTGGCCAACACCGAGGCGTCGACGACGATCACCGGCCGGTGCGTTCCTCGGACAGGTCCTCGGCTGCCTGGGCGAGCCCCACCCGCCCGCCTCGCCGCCGTTCGATGCGCTCGAGCACGTCGTCGAGGCTCGGCCGTTCCGCCAGCCGCTTGAGCTCACCGGCGAGGTACTGCTGGAGCGACTGGCCGTGCTGCGCCGCCCGCCGCTGCAGGGCAGCGTGCGTCTCCGGGGGGATGTCACGGACCAGCACGTTCGGCACGCTTTCAGTATGCTAGCGCCCGAGGCGGCTGGCAAGGCGCAGCGTCCGCCGGGGGGTCCACCGCACCTGTCAAGTGTGGTGGATGGAGGATGTCTTCGGCGACCGGTGACACACCAGCGCTTGCCCGCTGGGCGTGTGCTTCAGGTGCGATGACGTCACTGCCGCTTGGTGAAGACCGGGAGGAGCGGCAAGTCGTCCGCATGCCCGAAGTCGCAGAACGGCTCCTGCGTAGAGGTGACCGACACGAAGCCACCGACCCAGTTGAGGACCACGGGGTGCGGGAGGGGGCGAGAGCTGGGCGCCAGGTGCTTCCCGGGAGGATCGACGAAGACTGCCCAGTACAGCCTGGATCCGGCCCTGGCCGGACCACGCACCAGGCCGGCCACCAACAGCCTGGTGCCAGGACCTTCGTTGCACCCCGAGATGACGGCCCGGAACGCCGTCGACTTGGACATGGCGACGTCGTGCTGCCGGCCGGCCACGGTGAACTCCGGGTTACCGTGGTTCTGGGCATTGGCGGCGGCGACGAACCGGCTCAACGGCACGGCGTGGTCCGACGGCTGGCCGGAGCCCGACGAAGCGCAACCCGATGCGCCGAGGGCGACGCCGACCAGCATGGATGCCACGAGCCCGGCCCCACCGGCACGTTCTCCCCTCATGACCCCCATGGACGCTCCGGACGCCTCCGACGTTGCCTGGCGCGGCCCCCACCGGCGGCCATGCCGCCTACCAGCCACCCGCCGCTCATGTGCAGGCTCGGCCGCTGCAGCCGGTTGCTGCAGCGTTTGCTGCAGGAACGCCGGATCCCCGGCCCAGGAGGCCGGGGATCCACACGAACATCCAGGTCAGGACGGGTG
>JAJZYI010000330.1 GCA_021798135.1 Actinomycetes bacterium
CCGGGTCGAGGCGGTCACGCTCCTGGCGAAGTTCGGCGCCCACACCGTCGACTCCATGACCATCCAGCCGATCGGCGGCCACCTCTACGTCACCGGCGGCGGCGTGTGGCCGGCGCCGGCGGTGCCACCGCCGTCCTGACCCGCCCGGTGCCGGGCCGACGGTGCCCGCTCTGCCTGGCAGGCCATGCCAGCACTGCCCGGGCCGACGGTGCCAGCACTGCCCGGGCCGACGGTGCCAGCGGCACGGGGCCGACGGTGCCAGCACCGGCCGGCAGGCCATGCGAGCGCTGCCCGGCGCACGGTGTCAGCACTCGGCGTCGAGGATCCGGCTCACCGGCACCGGCTCCTCGTGCGGCGGCCCGGGCGTGCCGGCGCCGTCGCCGGACGGGGTCGCCCCCGCCGGGGCGCCTGGGCCCCGCTCGACCGCTGCCTCCTCCTCGATGTAGCGGGTGAGGCCCCGGGACACGTAGTTCTTGCCGTTGCGCTCGGCCCACACCAGGATCGGCGGCAGGATGACCAGCGCGCTCACCAGGGCGATGGCCACGTTGAGCCCCACGATGATGCCGAAGCCCCGCAGGAGCGGCCACGGCGACGAGGCGATGACGGCGATGCCGGCGACGGCCGTCATGCCCGAGACCATGAAGGCGCGCCCGGTGCGCGACGCCGTGGTCGCCACGGCGGCCTCGGGGTCGAGGCCCCGGCCGCGCTCCTCGACGAACCGCAGCAGCATCAGCGACGTGAACTCGGTGCAGACGGCGACGACGAGCGGTCCTGACACCGCCGTCATGGGGCTCAGCTGCAGCCCGATGGCCCACGCGACGAGCGCCACCGAGCCGACGGCGATGACGACCGGCACCAGGGACAGCAGCGACCGGATGACGCTGCGGAGCCGGACCGCCAGGAAGAGGCCGACGAAGATGATCGCCAGGTAGGTGAGCAGCGAGCGCGACACGGACAGGTTGTGGATCAGCCCGACGCCGACGACGGCGATGCCGCCCGGAGCGACCGTGATGCCGGCCGGCGGGTGCACGGCACGGATGTAGCGCACCACGGGGGCGAGCTGCCCGAGGGTGGAGGTCTTCGCCTCGAACACGATGCCGAGCGCGTGGCCGCCGTCTGCCACCAGGGTGTTCTGGATGTCGGGCGGAGCCAGGTCGTAGACCTGGCGGACCTCGGCGCCGGTCGGCGGCACCATGGTCGTGTGGGGCTGCGCCGAGAACTGGTAGGGGATGTTGACGATGCCGGCGCCGGCGTACAGCTCCGAGGGGAACTTGTCGAAGAGGGTGGCCGACAGCTGGGTGACGTAGGCCGCCGTCTCGTTGCTGAACGGGTGCTGCGTGCGCACGAGCACCTGGAAGTAGTTGTCGGTGCCGACGCCGCGCCGGACCTGGTGGACCTGGTGGACGGCGGGAGCGCCGGGGTCGATCCACTGGATGGGGTCGGTCTGCATCTGCAGGTGGCCCTCGACGGCCACGCCGGCGACCAGGATGACCGAGCTCACCAGGACGAAGGGCAGCGCCGTCTTCGCCGGCAGGCTGCCGAGCCTGACGGTGAGCCGCGAGAGGAAGCCCTTGGAGAAGTCCTTGCCGGTGGTGGGCGACTTGTACTCGCGGATGCCGAGGATCGAGAGCGAGCCGAAGATGCTGAACACGCACACGGCCACGATGCCGATCACGAGCAGCCAGCCGAACTGGCGGATCATCGGCACCTTGGCGAAGACCAGGGCGAGGAAGGCGAAGACGGCGTCGAAGGTGACGACGAGCAGCGCCGGCCCCAGGTTGCGCGCCGTCACCTGGATGGGGTGCTTGGCCCGGGCCAGCACCACCTCCTCCTCGACGCGCGAGTGCATCTGGATGGCGTAGTCCATCCCCACGCCCAGGAGCACGGGCAGGCTGGCGATGCTGCCGAGCGTCAGGGGGATGTGGAAGTACCCGGTCAGGCCGAACGCCCACACCAGGCCGACGGCGACGATGGCGAACGGCAGCAGGCGCCAGCGCACCGTGAAGAGCAGCAGCAGGATGAGCGCCATGACGATGGCGGCGATGGCGCCGAGGGTGATGAAGCCGCTCGTCAGGTAGTTGTTGATCGTCCGCAGGAGCTGGGGCACGCCCGTCACGAGGGTGGTGGCGTTGTCGAAGTGGGTGGCGCCGACGATCTTCTCCACCTGGGAGGCGGCGGCGGACTCCTGGGCGATCGTCTGGTGGCCGCGCAGGAAGATGGCCATGGCGGCGTGGGTGTTGTTGGGGAAGAAGGTGAAGCTCGCCGAGCGCATGGTGCCGTTCGGGTTGTGCACCAGGACGTTGACCCACTTCGGGTTGGTGATGCTGCGCTGCGCGGGCGGCACCTTGATCAGCTGGGCGAGCGACGCGGCGATGTAGTTGTCCCGGATCGCCTGGGACTTCGGCGACGGGTCGCGCGACGCTGCGGAGGACAGCAGGTCGTAGGCGAAGGTCTTGGTCGGGTCGACGCTGCCCGTCGGCTCGGCCACGATGCGGTTGGCCAGGACCAGCGAGTCGAGCGGGGTCATGACGGTGAAGACCGACGGGTCCTTCTTCAGCTTCGCCTGGACCTCGAGGAAGGCGAAGACGTTGTGGGGCGTGAAGAGGTCGTCGACCGTGGTGCCCTTCTTCATCGTGAACATCGTGATGATGAGGTCACCGCCGAAGAGCTTTTCGTACTGGTGGTTCTCGATCTGCGCCAGGTCGTTGCCGTTGAGGTAGCTGGCGTTGCTGGTGCGGAACTTCAGCGTGGTGATGCCGAGCCCCAGCGCGACGGTGAGGACGAGGCCGATCAGCCCGACGGTGCCCGCCCGCCGGCCCAGGTTCAACCCCAGCCACGACCACGCATTGCGGTATCTCATGATGGCCCCCGTGCCCAGCGCGCCGACCGGCCCGTCGGGCACGGCGCTGCGTGCCTGCGACGCCACCGAGGGCTGCGCACCCCGTTGGTCCCCGTTGCTTGCTCCCGTACGGCTGCCGCCACCCGTCGCGCCCCGCCCCGGCGCCGCGGGCGCCCCGGGAGCGACCCCCCTGCGGCGGGCGGATCCCGGCGTCCCCGGCGCCCGGCTCGCAGCCGAACCCCTGCTGGCGGCATTCTCGCAGATGCGCCAGGCTGCCGCAACGAAGCGCGCGGGGTCGACCGCCGGGGCGGCGGAGCGCCGGTAGGATCGGACCGATGGACGCGCCGCAAGCACCTGCGACGGGTCGCGCGGCCAACGGGGCGTTCGGCCCCAACGCCTGGCTCGTCGATGACATGTACGAGCAGTACCGGGCCGACCCGGCGTCGGTGAGCGAGAGCTGGCGGGAGTTCTTCGCCGACTACGTCCCCGTCGGGCCGCCCGGCACGGCACCGCCCCTTAATGGTACGGCGGCCACCG
>JAJZYI010000331.1 GCA_021798135.1 Actinomycetes bacterium
CCGGCCGCGAGCACCTGCCCGCCGGGGGGCGGGCCGCAATGGTGGCGTTGGCGGCGGCCGCATCGCCGCCGGCGGCACCGCCGGCGGTCACGGAGCGGCGTCGTCGCCCTCGCGGGGCCGCACGACCACGACGGGGCACCGGGCGTGGCGGACCACCTGCCCGTGGACGCTGCCGGCCTCGTGGCCAGCGGGGCCGCGGTGGCTCGCCCCGATGACGAGCAGCGCTGCGTCTCGGGTGCCGTCCACCAGGGCGGTGCCCGCCTGGCCGTGCGCCACGGCGAGGGACACGGCCAGGTCGCGGTGGCCGGTCACGGTTGCCACCAGGTCGCGGACCCCGGCCACGACGGCGTCGGGAAGGGTGGATCCCCCACCGTCGGGGCCGCCGTGGCCGGCGTCACCGGAGCGGACCACCAGGAGGTGGAGCGGAACCTGGCGCAGCCGCGCCTCCTCGGCGGCGAAGCGGAGCACCGCGACCGCGCCGGCAGAGGGGGTGCTGGGCGTGTCGATGCCGGCGACGACGGGTGCGCCGGCCCGCTCGGGCTCCGCCCAGTCGCGCCGCACCACGGCCACCGGGCACCGGGCGCGGTGGACGACCTGCTCGGCGGTCGAGCCCAGCAGGAGGCCGCGGAAGCCACCGGCACCCCGGGCCCCCACGACGAGCAGTGCTGCGTCGGCGGCACGCTCCGCCAGCACCCGAGCCGGGCGACCCTGCCAGGTCTGCAGGTCGACGCGCAGCGCCGGCGACGCACCGAGCTCGGCGTCGACGAGCGAGCGGAGCCGCCGGTCGGGAACCTCCCCCCGCACCGGCGGGGCGGCCGCCACCGTGGCCTCGGCGAAGGGTGCGGCGGCCAGCATGGCGAGCAGGGACATGCCCTCGGGCCGGTCCGCCGGCCCCGAGGTCGTGAGGTGCTCGAGCTGGACGCGCTGCGCCGCGAGCACCGTCAGCGTCGCGTGCCGGCGGGCGGCCTCGGACGCTGCGAACCGGAGCGCGGCCCGGGAGTTGGCCGAGCCGTCGACGCCGACCACCACGGCCGCCGCGGGCGGCTCACCGGGCGCGCCCGCCCGGTCGGGGGCCGTCGCCGTGGCCTTCCCCGGGGCCTCGGCCGGCGCCGTCATGGCCGTCCCGGCCCAGGGGCGGGGGTCCGGCCGCAGGCTGCCGCTGTTCGTCGTTCCACGGTTCCAACGGTGCAGCGCGATGAGCGCCACGGCCAGGGCCGTTGGTCCCGGGAACGGGCCGGCGCCTGCCGGTCGGCCGGCGGGCCGCCGCATCGGGTCCTTCGACCCTGGCCCGCCGGGCCGCGCCGTCGCACGATGGCGGTCGAGGTCCAGCGTGCCCACGGGGCGGGCTCCGGCGCCGGGCCGACCGGGGCGGAGCGGGCGAGCCGGTGGCCGCGGCGTCGCCGGCACGGCCCGGGGCGAGCGTGGGTACGGCGCTCCGGCGCACGGCCGGGGCCCGTCAGGGAGGTGTGCGCCATGTCCGAGACGACCGTACGGCCGGCGACCGAGAGCCCGGCCCGCCCCGGGGCCACCAGCAAGGTGTCGATCGTCATGTTCAGCGGGACGGCGGACAAGTTCATCCCGCTGGGCGTGTTCACCCAGGCGGCGGCCGCGCTCGGCATGCAGGTGCTCGTCTTCGTCACCGGCTTCGCGCTGCGCGGCTTCACCAAGGAGCACCACGACCTGCCGTTCCCCGCCGAGTTCGCGGGTGCCGCTCCCGACCTGGAGCGGGGGATGCGAGCCGCCAACGTGGCCAGCTGGGACGCCATGCTGCGCCAGGCGAGGCAGATGGGCGCCAGGGTGTACGCCTGCTCGATGATGAGCGAGGTGATGGGGCTGGGTCGCGGGGACTACGGCGACCTGGTGGACGACGTGGTCGGGGCGGCCACGTTCCTGGAGGAGGCCGAGGGCGGGGAGACCCTCTTCATATGAGCGCGCTGCCCGCCGGAGACGGGCGGCCCGGCGACGGCGGCGGGCCTGCGGCGGTCCCGCCGCCCCGGCACACGGTCGTCGACGCGCGGGGCTCGGCGTGCCCGGGTCCGATCACCGACCTGTCGCTCGCCTACCGGCGGTCCTCGGTGGGCGACGTGATCGAGCTGCTGGCGACCGACCCCGGCGTCGAGCCGGACACGCGGGCGTGGGCGGCCAAGACCGGCAACCGCGTGATCTCGGTCGAGCACCGCGACGGCACCATCGTGGTCCTGCTCGAGATCACGCGGCGGTGAGGGCGGGACCGGGCGATGGCGCCGCGGGTCCTGGTGGTCGGGGGCGGGTCGGGCGGCACGCTCCTGGCCAACCTGCTGGCGCGCCGGCGCCACGACGTGACGCTGCTCACGGCGTCGACCGCCCACCTCTTCCAGCCGGGCCTGCTGTACGTCGCGCTCCGCGGGGACAGCGGCCGGGGCCTGGTCCGTGACGAGCGGTCGCTGCTGTCGAGGCGGGTGCGCCTCGTCCGCGACGCGGCCACCCGGGTCGACCTGGAGGCACAGGTCGTCACGACCGCGACCGGCACCCGGCTCGAGTACGAGCGCCTGGTGGTCGCCACGGGCATGCGCACCGACCCGGGGCAGGTCCCCGGGCTCCCCGAGGTGCTCGACCGCTTCGGGGACTTCCACTCCGACCTCGCCCGGGCGCGCCGGCTGTGGGCCTCGCTCGACGCCTTCACCGGGGGCACGATCGTGGTCGGGCAGAGCTCCCCGATCTGCAAGTGCCCGCCGTCCCCCGTCGAGGCGGTCCTGCTCGCCGACGCGCTCCTCCGCCGCCGGGGGCTGCGCGACCGGAGCCGGCTGGTGCTGTTCACCCCGTATCCCCACCCGTACCCGGCGGCGCCCGTGAGCGAGATCCTCCAGCCGGTCCTGGCCAGCCGGGGCATCGAGGTCCGCACCGTCTTCGACGTGGATCGAATCGATCCCGAGGAGCGGACCATCCGGTCGATCGAGGGCGACGAGCTGGTCTACGACCTGCCGCTGGTGGTCCCGCCCTTCGTGGGGGAGGACGTGGCGTACTCTCCTGCCGGGGTGCTCGACGCGGACCGCTTCGTGGCGACGGACCGCCACACGCTGCGGGTGGCGGGCACGGACACGGCGTTCGCCATCGGGGACGCCACGAACGTCCCGACCTCGAAGGCGGGCGTCGCCGCCCACCTGCAGGCGAAGGTGGTGGCGCGGGAGCTCCTGGGGCGCCCGGCGTCGTTCGGCGGCAGGACGAACTGCCCGTTCGACTTCGGCGACGGCCGCGGCACCTTCGTCATCGGCTCGTACGACGCGCCGGTGGTCAAGCTGCCGCCGACCCGCACCAAGCACCTGATGAAGTTCCTCTTCGGCAAGGTCTACTGGCTGACGCTGCGCGGGTGGCTCGAGCCGGTGTTCGACCCGTAC
>JAJZYI010000332.1 GCA_021798135.1 Actinomycetes bacterium
GCAGGCGCGGCGGGCGGGTCGCGGGCCCCCGGCGCGGCGGGAGCGGCCGCGCCGGCGACGGGCGACGCCCCGCTGGTGCTGGTGCTGTCGGGGCCGAACCTCGACCTGCTCGGCCAGCGCCAGCCCGACGTGTACGGGACCGCCACCCTCGACGACCACGTGGCCGCCGCCGGCGAGGAGGCGGCGCTGGTGGGCGTGGCGGTCGAGCACCACCAGACGAACCACGAGGGCGAGCTGGTGGAGCTGGTGCACGCCGCCCGGGGCAGGGCCGCAGCTGTCGTCGTCAACGCCGGGGCGCTCACGCACTACTCCTGGTCGCTGCACGACGCGCTGGCCGCCTACGACGGCGTGGTGGTGGAGGTGCACCTGAGCAACCCCGCCGCCCGCGAGCCGTGGCGCCACACCTCGGTCGTGGCGCCGGTGGCCGACGGGACGGTGGCCGGCTTCGGCGGGCTCGGGTACCGGCTGGCCGTCAGGGCGGCGGCCGCCCTGCTCGCCGAGCGCTCGGCCGGCCCGACCGGGCCGCGGGCGGCGGCACCGTGACCGGCGCGAGCCCAGCGGACGGCGCGCCGCCGGCGCTCGCCGTCCTGGCCGAGCCGGTGCAGCTGCCCCCTGCGCCCACCGCCGGGTCGCCGCCGGGTGCCGCCGGCGTGGCCGGCCGCATCGGCCGGCTGCGCGAGCGCCTGGCCGGGGCCGGTGCCGACGTGCTCGTCGTCACGACGCTGGCCAACGTGCGCTACCTGACCGGCTTCAGCGGCTCGGCGGGGATCGTGGTCGTCGGTCCCGGCGCCGCGCTCGTGGCCACCGACGGGCGGTACCGGACCCAGGTCGCCGAGCAGGTGGAGGCGGCGGGCCTGGCCGGTGCCGTCGAGGTCGTGGTGGGCGGCGCGCAGGACCAGCGCCGGGCGGTGGCCGCCGCTGCAGGGGGTGCGGGGCGGCGCGTCGGGCTCGAGGCCGACGACGTCTCGTGGGCGGCCCAGCGGCGGTGGGCCGAGCTGCTGGCGCCCGCCGAGCTGGTGCCCACGAGCGGGCTGGTGGAGGGCCTGCGCCAGGTGAAGGACGCCGGGGAGCTCGACCTGATGGCGCGCGCCGCGGCGGTGGCCGACGCGGCGCTCGCCGACGTGCTGCACCTGGTGGCGCCGGGTCGCAGCGAGCAGGAGGTCGCCCTCGCGCTCGACTCGGCCATGCGCCGGCTCGGTGCCGAGGACCGGGCCTTCGAGACGATCGTGGCGTCGGGGCCGAACGCCGCCAAGCCGCACGCCCGGCCCACGGAGCGGCGCCTGGCGCGCGGCGACCTGGTGGTCGTCGACTTCGGCGCCACCGTCGGCGGTTACCGCTCCGACATGACGCGGACCTTCGCCGTCGGCGAGGCCCCGGGTCCGGAGCTGTCGGCGGTCTGGTCGCTGGTGGCGCGGGCGCAGGCGGCGGGCGTGGCCGCGGTGCGGCCCGGTGCCGCCGCCGGCGACGTCGACGCGGCATGCCGCGACATGATCGCCGACGCCGGCATGGCCGAGGCGTTCGAGCACGGCACCGGGCACGGTGTGGGCCTGGACGTCCACGAAGCGCCGTCGGTGTCCGGCGGGGCGACTGCTATCCTCGAGCCCGGCGTCGTCGTCACCGTCGAGCCCGGCGTGTACCTCGCGGGCCGGGGGGGTGTCCGCATCGAGGACACCGTGGTGGTCACCGACGACGGCTGCCGCCCGCTGACCCGGTTCCCGAAGGAACCCGTGCTCCCGAGGACGTAGCGCTCCATGGCTGTCACCACCAACGACCTGCGAAACGGCATGACCCTCGACCTTCCCGAGGGGCTCTTCGCCGTGGTGGAGTTCCAGCACGTGAAGCCGGGCAAGGGCGGCGCCTTCGTCCGCACCAAGCTGAAGAACGTCCGCACCGGGGCCGTGCTGGAGCGCACCTTCCGGGCCGACGAGCGGGTGGAGCAGGCCATCGTCGACAAGCGCGAGATGCAGTACCTCTACCGCGACGGCTCCGACTACGTCTTCATGGACACCGGCACCTACGACCAGATGCAGGTGCCGCCGGCGTCGCTGGGCAGCGCGGCCGACTTCCTGAAGGAGGGCGACAGCGCCGTCCTGCAGGTCTACTCGGGCGAGATCGTCGGGGTCGACCTGCCCGCGGCGGTCGAGCTGGCGGTGACCGAGACCGAGCCCGGCATCCAGGGCGACCGGGTGTCCGGCGCCCGCAAGCCCGCCACGGTCGAGACGGGGCTGGTGGTGCAGGTGCCGCTGTTCGTCAACCCGGGCGACCGCATCAAGGTCGACACGCGCTCGGGCGAGTACATCACCCGGGCCTGACCGCGCCGGTGGGCTCCTCCGGGGCAGCGCGCGGCCGGCGGCCGCGCACCGAGATCGGCGCCACGCGCCGCGACGCACGCGAGCGGGCGCTGTCGCTGCTGTACGAGGCGGAGGCGAAGCACCAGGAGGTGGACCGGGTCCTCGGCGACCTGCCCGTCGCCCCCGACGCCTACGCGGTGGCGGTCGTCACCGGCGTGGCCAGCCACCGCGAGCGTGTCGACGCGCTGGTGTCGGGCGCGGCGGTCGGCTGGGACCTCGACCGGATGCCCGTCGTCGACCGCACCGTGCTGCGCATGGCCACCTGGGAGCTGCTGGAGCGGCCCGACGTGCCCACCGCCGTGGTGATCGACGAGGCGGTGGAGCTGGCCAAGCGGTTCTCGACCGACCAGTCCGGCAGCTTCGTGAACGGCGTGCTCGCCACCATCGCCCGCCAGGTGCGCGGCGAGGAGCAGCGGCCCGCCGGTCCCGACGGGGGCGGCCAGGAGCAGCCACCCGGCCGGGAGGGCGGGCACGGCACGGACACGGGGACGGGCCCGGCTGCCCGAGGCTGACGCCGGCCGGGCCCGTGCCCGTGTCCGTGGCCACCGCGCGCCTGCGGGTGGCGGCAGCCGGCCGTGCCCGGTCCGGGCCGGGTCAGGCCCCCACGGCGTGCACGCCGCCGTCGACGTGCAGGATCTCGCCGGTGGTGGCCGGGAACCAGTCCGACAGCAGCGCCACGCACGCCCGGGCCACCGGCTCGGCGTCCCTCACGTCCCAGCCGAGCGGGGCGCGCTCGCCCCACGTGCCCTCGAAGGCGGTGAAGGCGGGGATCGACTTGGCCGCCATGGTGCGCACCGGCCCGGCCGCCACCAGGTTGACCCGCACGCCGTGGGGGCCGAGGTCGCGGGCCATGTAGCGGGCCAGGGACTCGAGCGCCGCCTTCGCCACCCCCATCCAGTCGTAGCCGGGCCAGGCCACCGAGGCGTCGAAGTCGAGGCCGACCACCGACGACGAGCCGGCCGCCTCGAGCAGCGGCGCCAGCGCGCCGACGAGGGACTTGAGGGAGTAGGCGGA
>JAJZYI010000333.1 GCA_021798135.1 Actinomycetes bacterium
CGGCGGCGGCGGCCGGCCGGGCACGCGAGCTGGCCGACGCGCTCGGCGACGGCCCGACAGCCTGACGGCCCCACGGCCTGACGACCCGGCGGCCAGCCGGGCACGCGAGCTCGGCGCCGGCTCGGCGCCGCGGGCGGGCCCGGGCTTAGCTCGTCGCCGCGCCGGCGGCCACGCTCCGCAGGACGACGAGGGCGCCGCGGCGGTCGAGGTCGCTGTTGCCCGACCCGCAGTCCCGGTCGAACACGCACCGGGGGCAGCCGGTGTCGCAGTCGCAGCCGGCGAGCATGTCGGCGGCCAGGCCGGCCAGCTCGGGGAGGTGGTCGAAGGCCGCGTCGGCGATGCCGGAGCCGCCGTCGTAGCCGTCGTAGAGGAGGAACGACGGCCCGCCGGTGCCGGGGTCGGCCATCGTGGACAGGCCCCCGGCGTCCTGCCGGTCGCACATGGCCAGGAGCGGCAGCGCGTGGATCAGGGCGTGCTCGGCCGCGTGCAGCGCGGCGAGCGGCTCCACGCCGGGGCCCAGGAGCGCGGCGAGCGCCGCTCGCTGGGCGTCCGGGCCGGCTGCGTCGTCGTCACCCCCGCCGGCACCGGGCGGTCCGCCGCCAACACCCGCCCGCCCGTCGCCCCCGCCGACACCGGGCGGGCCGGCCAGGGGGGCCAGGCGCAGCGCCCGGGTGTCGAGCGTGGCGACCGGCAGGTCGAGCGGCTCGGTGCCGACGAGCTCGTCGCCGTGGTAGCGCCGGAAGCCCACGACCTGGCTGCGGACCACGGCCGGCCCGACGGCCGCCGACCACGGCCCGGCGGTGCGCACCCGGTCCGCCGGCCCGGCCCGGTGGTCGCGCGCCACCAGCGACCGGGTGTGGTCCCGGGCGTGCGCCGGTTCGGCGCTCGCCTCCCCCGCCTGCAGGTCGAGCGAGGTGACCCGGTACGTCTCGCCGCGGTGCAGGAACACCGCGCCTGGATGGGCCTGGCGCATGGCGCGCCAGGGGTCGAGCACCTCGAGCACGTCGCCTCCCACCCGCAGGGTGACCGACCCGTCCGCCTGGCCGTCGAGGCGCACCGCGCTGGCGGGTCGGAAGGTCCCGACGAAGCCGAGCCCCGGGTCTGGCCCCCCGCCCCCCACCGGCGCCACCAGGCCCTCGGCACCCAGCGCGTCGAGCACCGCCGGCAGGTCGGCGCCGAAGCGGGCGGTCTCGCTGGCGCGGACCGGCAGCTCCGCTGCGGCGCACAGGACCTGGCCGGCGAGGACGTCGAGGTTGCCCGTCGCCACGACCGCCCGCTCCACCGGCGCCGCGAACAGCGTGGCCGGGCGGCGGACGATGTAGGCGTCGAGGGGGTCGTCGCCGGCGACGAGCACCGCCAGGGCCGGCCGCCCGGCACGCCCGGCCCTGCCGACCTGCTGCCACGTCGACGCGACCGTCCCGGGGTAGCCGGCGAGCACCGCCGCGTCGAGCCCGCCGATGTCGATGCCGAGCTCGAGCGCGTTGGTGCAGATCACCGCGTCGAGCGCGCCGGAGCGGAGGTCGGCCTCGATGGCGCGGCGCTCGGCGGGCCGGTAGCCGGCGCGGTAGGGGCTGATGCGCGCCTCGGGGGCGAGCGCCGACGTCCAGCGGGCCACCAGCTCCGCCAGCACGCGGGAGCCGGCGAAGCAGATCGTCGTCCGCCCGGACCGCACCAGCTCGGCGACCACGGCGGCGGCCTGCGCGCCCATGGTGCGCTCGGGGTCGGCGGTGGCGTCGAACAGGGCGACGGTGCGCTCCCCCTGGGCGGCGCCGTCACCGTCGACCACGGTGACCGGGCGCCCGACGAGGGCGGTGGCGTGCTCCTCGGGGTTGGCGATCGTCCCGGACGCCAGCACGAACCGGGGCGACGCGCCGAGCCGCTCGGCGAGCCGCGCCAGGCGGCGGAGCACGAGCGCCACGTTGGCCCCGAACACGCCCCGGTAGCGGTGCGACTCGTCGACCACCACGACGGCCAGGTGGCCGAGGAACCGGCGCAGCGCCTCGGGCTGGGGCAGGTACTCGTGGAGCCCGTAGGGGTTCGACACGACGATGCGCGACTCGCGCCGGATGCGGGCCCGTGCCGAGGCCGGGGTGTCCCCGTCGTAGGCGGCCGGCCGGGCGCCCAGGCCGGTGCCGCGGTCGAGCTCGACCAGGCGCTCGAGCTGGTCGTGGGCGAGGGCCTTCGTCGGGTACAGGTAGAGGGCGGTCGCGTCGGGGTCGGCGAGCAGCTCCTCGGCCACGCAGCAGTTGAAGGCCAGGCTCTTGCCCGACGACGTGCGGGTGGCCAGCAGGACGTCCAGCCCGGCGCGCCACGCGTCGACGGCTGCCGCCTGGTGGGCGTACAGGCGCAGGCGGCGGGCGTCGAGGTGGCCGGCGAGCGACGGGGCCAGGGGCCGCGCCGGCTCGGCGAAACGGGCCTCGGTGGCGGCCTGCCGCTCGACGTGACGGACCTGCCCCCGGTACCACGGTGCGTCCAGGATCGCCTGCAGCCCGGCGTCGAGGGGACCGGTCACGCGCACCAGGCCAGGGCCTCGTCGCACATCCGGCCGAGCAGGGCCACCAGGGCGAGGAGGTCGCTCACGTTGTGGTCGAGCACCGGTACGAGCAGGCCCTCGCAGCCGGTGCGGGCGTACTCCTGGTAGATCTCGGGCACGGCCGCGCTCGGGACGTCGTGCGCCGGACGCGGCACGCCGAGCAGGTCCTTCTGGACGGTGCCGAGCCGGGCGTCGCCGAGGACGGGCTCGTCGTGCACGAAGCGGCGGCGCGTGCCGAAGACGAGGTCGACGTGGGCCACGCCGGGAACCTCGGCGAGGCCGTGGTAGAAGCAGCGGGAGCGGAGCCAGACCAGGTCCGCGGTGCGGCCGTTGTAGGTGACGACCACGCGGGCGTCACCGAGCGCCCGGAGCACCCGTTCGAGCATCGCCGGCTCGTCCGCGTAGCCCGGCGCGAGGTACTGCTCGACGCGCAGCTCGCCGTCGCCGACGCGGGCCACGCCGCACAGGAAGACGACGTTGCCGCCGAGCCCCAGGGTCTCGACGTCGAGGAAGGCGATCTCCGACGGGTCGGCGCACGCCGCGAGGAGCGCCGCCAGCATGTGCCCTCGCCCTGCCAGCCGCCGCTGCAGCCGCTCCCCCACCGCCGCGAGGTCGCCCGCCTCCCACTCGGCGCACACCTCGGCGGCGCCGGGGCCGTGGCGCCCGGTGCCGACCAGGTCCTCGACCGACCGTGTCCCCGCGGCGCGCAGGGCCGCCGCGGTCACCGGCCCCACGCCGTGCACCAGCTCGAGCCGCGACAGCAGCGCGGCCCGCGCGGCGCCGGGTGGGGGCAGCCGGGGCGGCGCGCAGGCGGCGTCCCATCCC
>JAJZYI010000027.1 GCA_021798135.1 Actinomycetes bacterium
GGTCCCGCCCGCCCCTCCGGTCCCGCCATCCTCCACCCGGCCCAGCCAGGCCGGCCAGCACCGGGTGGAGGATGGCCCCTACAATGACTTTGAACACGCAGAGCGTTCGAGCGGTCAGGAACCGGGACCGCCAGCCACCGGCTGGGCGCCGATGCCGTGCGCGCCCGCGGCCGGGGCTGCGGCCACGGCTCCCTCGGGCGCCATGACCTGCGGCGCCCGACGGCACCACAGACCGACACCGACGATCGACGAGCCAGCGACTGAGCCACGTGGACCCGACCGACACTCCCGACGACGAGACCGCCGCCACCAGCGAGCCCGACGACGAGTCCGCCACCAGCGAGCCCGCCGGGCCCGGCGCCGAGGCGACCCTGCCAGCGGGCGCTGCACTCCCCCGCGAGGCAGCCGGCACGTCCGCCGGCACCGCAGGCTCCCGGGTGACAGGCGGCGGCGGCCGCGGCGGGCGCGGTGCCCGCCATCGCCGGCACGGCGTCTGGTCGTCGCGGCTGCTGATCGGGGCCGGGCTGGCGCTCCTGCTGGCCGCCGGCGGCTGGCAGGGCTACGTCTGGCTGTGGAACAACCACCTCCACCGGGTGGGCGGCGCCCTCATCGCGAAGCAGCAGCAGCACGACCGGGCGGCGACGGCGGCAGGGCTCCCGGCCTGTGGCCCGCAGGCGTCCGGCGCTACGTCGGCTCCGGCGGCGAGCGCCCCGGCCACCTCGACGGCGGGTGCGGGCCCGGCCGGCGCCGCGGTCGCAGCGACGGCGCAGCTCCCCGCTGGAAGCCGGGGCGCGACGGGCCCTGGGAGCACGTCGTCCGACCCCGTCCACGGCCTGCTCGCCGTCCCCCGGCTCGGCCTGCTCGCTCCGGTGGAGGAGGGCGTCGGCAACGCCCAGCTGGCGGTCGCCGTCGGGCACATCCCCGCCTCGGTGTGGCCCGGCAGCGCTGGCACCTCGATCCTCGCTGCGCACGACGTCAGCTACTTCGTCCACATCGACCAGCTGCAGCCGGGGAACGTCGTGGAGTACGCCACGCCGTGCACGACCTACGAGTTCACCGTCTCCGGCCACCAGGTCGTGAAGCAGGGGTCACCGGTGTACAACTCACCCGGCCCGACGCTCATGCTCGAGACCTGCTGGCCGACCGACGCGCTCTGGTACACGCCCGACCGCCTGCTGGTGACCGCGACCCTGACCGGGACGGTGTCGACCGCCACGCAGGCCTGGGCCAGGTCCGGCGGCGTCCTCGCCGGGGGGTCGGCAGCGGGCGCGCCACACGGCACGTCCGCAGGAGCCGGACCGACCCTGGCCGCGCCGACCGTCCCGGCACCCAAGGCGCTGGCCGCCGAGGGCCTGACCCTGGCCACCAACTCGATCCCGATGGGCACCCTCACGATCGCCGGAACGCCGACGACGGCGTGGACCCAGTCACCCGGGCCCCTCGGCGTCGAGTCGTCCGCCCTGCAGGCCTTCATCGGCGGCCTGAAGGCCGCCGAGCAGCAGGTTCCCTCCTGGTGGAGCGCCGTCGCCCCGGGCGTCGCCATGCCCGCGGCGCTCGGCGGCGCCCGGATCTCCGACTGGCACCAGGGCCTCGACGTCGCCATCACGGCCGCCGGCACCGAGGCGACGGCGGTGACGCTGTCGAGCATCGTGACCGTCGCCGGGGGCCCCAGCCCCGGCACCTACGACCAGGTCGTCCACGAGACGATCGGCGGCGGCGAGCTCACCGTCGCCGGATGGCAGATCCTCCCCTACCAGGGGTGACCGCCACCCCGCCGCTCTCGAGCACGGACCGCGCAGGAGCCTGCCGCCGGTGGCCGGGGCCGGATCCCCGGGTGGCCGCGCGCCTCGGCCGGGCAGGTAGCCGAGCCGGATCCCCGGGTGGCCGCGCGCCTCGGCCGGGCAGGCAGCCGAGCCGGATCCCCGGGCGGCCGCCTACCTCAACCGGGCAGGTAGCTGAGCCGGACGCTGCGCCTGGGGTTGTCCACGTTCAGGTCCACGAGGACCACCCGCTGCCACGTCCCGAGCTGCAGCTCGCCCCCGACGACGGGCACCACGAGCGACGGGCACACGATCGCCGGCAGCAGGTGGTCGGCGCCGTGGCCAGGAGACCCGTGCCGGTGCCGGTACCGGTCGTCGCGCGGCAGCAGGTGCCGCAGGGCCTGCACCAGGTCGTCCTCGGACCCCGAGCCGGTCTCCATCAGGGCGACGCCGCAGGTGGCGTGCGGCGCGAAGACGCTGCACAGGCCGTCGCCCCGGCCGGCGCACCAGGCGGCGACCTGGACCGTCAGGTCGACGACCTGGCGGTCCGCCGTCCGCACGTCGATGAGCGTGGTGTCCATCAGCCCGCGCCGCCCGACGTGCCCGGACCGTCCGCGCTCGATCCCCGCCGTTGCAGGAAGGCTCGCTCCACCCGCTCGAGCACCGCGCCGAGCCGGTCCAGCGACGGCAGCACCGCGTCGGCTGCGCCGGCCCGCCGGCCGGCCCCGCCGATCCGCTCCTCCTCGCCGCCCGCGCGCTCCTCGGGGACCTGGACGCACGCCATGCCCGCGGCGAGGGCGGCCGCCACGCCCGCCTGGGAGTCCTCCAGGACCACGCAGCGCTCCGGTGCGACGGCCAGCGCCGATGCGGCCGCCAGGAAGACCGCCGGGTCCGGCTTGCCGGCGCCGACGTCCTCGGCCGAGCAGACGGCCTCGAACCGCCCCTCCAGCCCGTGCCGGCGCAGGGCCGCGTCGATGAGCCGGTGCGACGACGACGACGCCAGGGCCAGGCGCAGCCCGCGGCCCGCACAGGTGCGGAGCGCTTCGAGGGCGCCGGGCTTCAGGGCGACCTCGGACCGCAGCAGGTCGGCCATCCGGTCGACGATCTCGTCGGCCACGTCGCCGGGGCTCGGACCGGCCCAGCCGAACCGGTCGAACCAGTGCTGGGCCACCTCGCCCACGAACCGGCCCTTGGTGGTCCGGCAGAGGTCGGAGGTGAGCTGCACGCCGTAGCGGCCGAAGATCTCGATCTCGGCGCGGTGCCAGAGTGGCTCGGAGTCGACGAGCAGCCCGTCGAGGTCGAAGACCGCCGCCCGGAACCACCCACAGCTCCGCTCACCAGCAGGCCGGTCACCAGGAGCCGGCTTCGGGCCGGGGGACGAGCTTGGCGCCGCGCCCGGCGCGACGCCGGCCGCGGTGCCGCCCGCGACCGATGCCCACCGGCCGCCCGGGGTGCCGCCGGCGACCGGTGCCGCTGCGTTCACGCCCGCACCTCAGGCCCCCGGGAGCGCCGGGAGCTCGATCCGATCGGCCATGGCTCGCAGCCCCGCCAGCAGCGCGGCCGCGCCCTGCCCGTCGAGCGCGGCGAAGGCCGGCCGGACGAGCTCGTCCGTGAGCTCCTCGGCGGCAGCCAGCCGCGAGCGGTCGGCGTCGGTGACCTCGGGCACGTCGCCCGGCGGCCAGCCGAACATGGCCATCGCCTCCGGTCGCTTCAGGAAGTGGGCCGTCTTCGGCGCCACGCCGGACGCCACCAGCGCGAGCAGGTGCGCGCTGCCCCGCAGCTCCCGGAGCACGGCGACGAGCTGCATCGTCCGTCCGGGGACGTCGTCGGCCAGCGGCTCGGCCGAGACCGCCGCGTACAGCGACAGCCCCACCGGGTCGGCGGCGTCCTGGACCGCCTGCAGCGCGTCGCAGAACGCCTGGCCGTCGGGCAGGTCGGCGAGGTGCTCGCGGCCGAACTCGGCGGCGGACGCCAGGAACTCGCGGCCCGCACGGCGCGGCGAGACGACGGCCCTCCCCGCGTCCCAGAGGGCAGCGACCACGGCGGGGTTGAAGTAGCCGAAGGCGCTGGCGACGACCCGGGCCTCGACGTCGCCGAGGACCCCGCCGCGGCCGAGGAAGTAGAACTGCAGGCGGTCGAGGCCCAGCGCCTCGCCACGCGCCACCGTCGGTGGCGCGAAGTAGAACGCCCAGCCGAGGTCCCTGATCAGCGGGCACGCGCCCCGGACCAGCTCGGCTGCCGCCGTCTCGCGATCATCGCTCGTCATGGCACGACGGTAGCGGCGCCGCACACCCGGCGCGGGCCGGGGGTTGCCCACAGCCGGCCCCCGGCCCGAGCGGCGCCGGCCGCCGGGTCGCCTCCCGCTCACCCGCCCCCCGGAGGGGCACGCCTCCGCCCGCGCCTGCCGACCCGGCGTGGGAGCGCCCCGGGCACGACCATCCCGCCCAGCAGGGGGGTGGCTCGACTGGCGGCCCGCCGCGTGCTGTGATCGTGGGGAGCAAATTCGACGGCGGCCCAGGCCGGCGCCCTGCTCTGGTGCGTGCGAGACGCGCCCGCACCGGCACGGCTTCGTGAGAAGGTCACGCGGCACGGCCACGATCCACGGAGAAGAGGTCACACATGCCCGGCGTCATGAAGCGGCTGTCGGCCATCGTTCGGGCCAAGGCCAACAAGGCCCTCGACAAGGCCGAGAACCCGGCGGACATGCTCGACATGTCCTACCAGGACCAGCTCCAGAACCTGCAGAAGGTCCGGCGGGCCCTGGCCGACGTGGCGACGTCGCGCAAGCGCCTGGAGCTGCAGGCCGGGCAGCTCCGGCAGCAGGCCGACAAGCTCCAGCAGCAGGCCAAGCAGGCCCTCGAGCAGAACCGCGAGGACCTGGCCCGCGAGGCGCTGAGCCGGCGCGCCGCGCTGGCAGACCAGCTGCAGCTCCTCGGGACGCAGCACGAGCAGGTCGAGACCCAGCAGCAGCAGCTCGAGCTGACGGCGCAGAAGCTCCAGGTCCAGGTGGACGCGTTCCGGACCCGCAAGGAGACCCTGAAGGCCACCTACACGGCGTCCAAGGCCCAGACGAGCATCGGCGAGGCGGTGTCCGGCATCTCCGAGTCGATGACCGACGCCGGCATGACCCTGCAGCGAGCGGAGGACAAGATCAACGAGATGCAGGCTCGCGCCGGGGCGATCGACGAGCTCCTGCAGGCCGGAGCGCTGCCGGACCTGACCGGGACCGGCCAGGACGACCTCGACCGCGAGCTGAACGCGACCGCCCAGGCAGGACAGGTCGACAGCGAGCTCGCAGCACTGAAGGCGGAGCTCGCCGCCGGCCAGCCCGCGGCGTCGCTTCCCGCCGCGGACGCAGCGCCGGCCGGCGCCGGCGAGGCCGGCGCCTCGGGCGCGGCGAACGCGGGCGAGCCCTCCGGCACCCCGGCGGGGTCGACCGGCGAGCCGGGCGCCGCGACGCCGGAGACCGGCGAGACGAACGGGTCGGGGCAGTGATCGTCCGGATCCTCGGCGAGGGTCGCTTCGAGGTCGGCGACCGGGCGATGGCCGAGATCGAGGCGCTCGACGAGGCCCTCGGCTCGGCGATCGACGCCGGCGACGCCGATGCCATGGCCAGCGCGCTCGGGGACCTGATCGCCCGCATCCGGTCGTCGGGCACCCCCGTCGCCCCTGACGACCTGCGGACCTCGGAGCTCGTCGTGCCGCACGAGGGCTCCACCATCGACGAGGTCCGCAGCCTCCTGGCCGAAGAGGCCTGAAGCACCCCTGCCCGCCCGAGGCCCCGGGCACACGGCCCCGGGGGCCCGTCGCGCCGTGCCCGGGGGGCCGCTCAGGCGGGCTCGTACGGGCAGTGACGGCAGCCGCTGCCGCAGCACGTGCCGCGATCGGCCAGGGACCGGGACGTCATCACGAACAGCCCGGTCGCCGGGTCGCGGTACCCGGGCGCGCCGGCGGCCACCGCCGCTGCGTGCGCCGCCATGATCGCCGCACGGTCGGGGCGGTCCCACGCGAGACGGTCCGGGCGGGGCCGGTCGAGGCCGTCGGGCCGGAGGACCGCGCCGGCGGTGGTGCCGACGCGGCCAGGGCGCCCGGTGCCCCCGCTGCCGGGACGGTCGCCGCCGCTGCCAGGGCGCCCGGTGCCCCCGCGGCCGGGACGGTCGCCGCCACTGCCGGGACGCCCGGTGCCCCCGCTGCCGGGACGGTCGGTGCCGCCACTGCCGGGACGCTGGTCGGACACACCCGCATGGCAGCACGGCGGCGCCGGGACGCGCAAGGACGCCGCCCGCTACCGCCCGGGACCTCCCCGAACGGCCCGTCCCGCCGGAGCGGCGGCACGCCGGATCAACAACCACCACTCGCCGTGGGGACCTGGGGTTCAAGGCCGGAGAACCCCGAGCCGATGACAACGAGCGAGGGCCGACCGGCCCCGTGCCGCGGTGACGTCCCCGGCGCGCTGCGACTGGCGATGGGAGGTGACCCGCGGCCGTGACGGATTCCCCCGCCCTCGTGCTGGCCGGGCATCCCCTGCTCGAGTTCCAGCCGGCTGTCGACCTCGCCACCGGTCGCCTCCTGGGCTTCGAGGCGCTGGTGCGCTGGAGCCACCCCACCCGCGGGCACATCTCCCCCGCGATCCTGATCCCGTGGGCCGAGGCCAACGGCGACATCATCCCGCTCAACGCCTGGGTCCTGTCCGAGGCGTGCCGGCAGGCCCAGCTGTGGCCGTCGGGCATCCAGCTGGCCGTCAACTGCTCGATCGTGCAGCTCCGCCGGGGCGAGGCCTCCCTGGCGGTGGAGCACGCCCTCGACAGCTCCGGCCTCAACCCCGACCGGCTCACCATCGAGATCACCGAGCACACCATCGCCGACGAGCGCGCCGCCGCCGACCTGCGAGCGCTCACCGCCATGGGCGTGCACCTGGCCGTGGACGACGTCGGCACCATGTGGTCGAGCCTCAACTCGCTCCGCCGCTTCGCCATCGAGACCGTGAAGATCGACGCCGCGTTCATCGCCAACCTCGAGGCCGACGAAGGCATGAACCGGGCCATCGTCGACGCCATCGTCCACGTCGGGCACTCGCTGGCGATGAGCGCCGTGGCCGAGGGGGTGGAGACCGAGACGCAGGTCGCCATCCTGCGCGAGTTCGGGACCGACGTCGCCCAGGGCTACTTCTTCGCGAGACCGATGTCGAGCCACGACACGCTCGAGCTGGCGAACACCGAGCCTCGCCCCGTGTACCCGCTCACCGCCCCCCGGCCGGGCGAGTACGCCGGCACGCCCGAGGACGCCGGCGCACCCGATGAAGCCTGCCCAGCCGCGGATGCCGGCACGACCGCGGCCGTCGGCCCCCGGGGGGCCGGGTCCCGCGGCCTCGTCCTGCTCACCTCGACCCCGCCCGCCCGGGCTGCCGGCGGCCGGGCCGGGCCCGAGACCCGGACGGCACCCCTCGACGGCCGCGAGGCCGGGGCAACGGGCGAACGCGGGGCGGCAGCCGATCCCCGGGCAGCCGGCGACCCAGGCGAGACGACCGACCGCGGCGCAGCCGATCCCCGGGCAGCCGGCGACCCAGGCGAGACGACCGACCGCGGCGCAGCCGATCCCCGGGCAGCCGATACCCGGACAGCCGATCCCAGGGCAGCAGCCGATGGAGGGACAGCCGACCGCGGGGCGCCAGCCGGCGGGCATCGGCGCTCCGGTGCGTCGCGGCACGCGGACCCTCCGGGGCCTGAGCCTGGTGTGCGCCTGCCGGCGAACGTCGCCGAGTGGACCGACCCCGACGTCGGCGAAGCCGTGGACGGCTCGGCTACGGCCTGATCCCCGGACAGGGCGGCCGAACCCTCGGGCCGACCGGCTCCGGAGGCGGCCGGGAGCGCGCGTATCGACCGGAGACGGCCACTTTGGGTGCCAAAAGTGGTGCACGCCCCTTGCCGCGTGCTCATATTGGCGGCCGTGAAGCTCGCCGTCCCTACAGAGACCATACCCGGAGAACGACGGGTCGCCCTGGTACCCGAGGTGGTCGCGCGCCTTGCGCCCACCGGGGTCGAGGTGGCCGTCCAGTCCGGCGCCGGCACCGCTGCCGGTTTCCCCGACGCCGCCTACCGCGACAAGGGCGCCACGGTCGCCAGCCTCGCCGACGCCCTGCAGGGCGCCGACCTCGTCGCCAAGGTCCAGCCGCCGACGCCCGAGGAGGTGGCATCCTGGCCGGAGGGCGTGAGCATGGTCGGGTTCCTGCAGCCCGGGACCCACAGCGCCACCGTCGAGGCGCTCGCCGCCCGGCGCGCCACCGTCTACAGCCTCGACCTGCTGCCCCGCATCAGCCGGGCGCAGTCGATGGACGCGCTGTCCTCCCAGGCCACCGTGTCGGGGTACCGGGCCGTCCTCGACGCGGCGGAGCTGCTCCCGAAGTTCTTCCCGCTGCTCATGACGGCGGCGGGCACCGTGCCGCCGGCCAAGGTGCTGGTCATCGGTGCCGGCGTCGCCGGGCTGCAGGCCATCGCCACCGCCCGGCGCCTCGGCGCCCAGGTGCGCGCCTACGACGTGCGTGCTGCGGCCAAGGAGGAGGTGGAATCGCTCGGCGCCACGTTCGTGGAGCTGCCGCTCGAGACCCAGGAGGGCAGCGGCGGCTACGCGCGGGAGCAGTCCGAGGACTTCCTGGCGCGCCAGCGGGAGCTGCTCGGGCGCGAGGTCGCCGCGTCGGATGTCCTCATCACGACGGCAGCCATCCCCGGCCGCAAGGCGCCGGTCATCGTCACCCGGGCGATGATCGAGCAGATGGAGCCCGGTGCCGCCGTCGTCGACATGGCAGCGGACGGCGGCGGGAACTGCGAGCCGACCGAGGCCGGACGCGACGTGGTCGTCGGTGAGGGCGTCGTCGTCCGGGGCATGTCGAACCCACCGTCGAGCATGCCGGCGCACGCCAGCTTCCTCTACGCCCGCAACATCGCGAACTTCCTCGGGCTGATCGTCTCCGACGGGAACCTCTCCCCCGACTTCGACGACGAGGTCGTCGCCGGCACGTGCGTGGTCCGCGCCGGCGAGGTCGTCAACGCGGCGGCGCGCGAGGCCCTCGGCCTCCCCCCGCTGCCGGCGGCGACCCCCGCCCCCACCGCGCCGGCCGCTCCCGCCGGCAACGACCAGGAGAAGCCGCAATGACCGTCGGCATCATCGAGCTCCTCACCATCTTCGTGCTCGCCGCCTTCGTCGGGAACGAGGTCATCTCCAAGGTGCCGAGCATCCTCCACACCCCCCTCATGTCGGGGTCGAACGCCATCCACGGCATCATCCTGGTCGGCACCATGGTGGTCCTGGCCGACGCCCACGGTCCCGCCGAGCTCGTCCTCGGGTTCCTCGCCGTCCTGCTGGCGTCGCTCAACGTCGTCGGCGGCTTCGTCGTGACGGACCGCATGCTCGAGATGTTCAAGACCAAGCCCGAGGCCCGCAAGCAGGGTGCCGACAACCGGGCATCGGACTCGGCGACCGGCGACGGCGCCAACCCCGGAGGGAAGCCGTCGTGACGCTCGCCAGCATCAACTTCACCCTCGCCGACGGGCGCGACCTCGTCTACCTCCTCGTCGGCATCGGCTTCATCCTGGCTCT
The DNA here is from genome assembly GCA_021798135.1 of Actinomycetes bacterium. Taxonomy (GTDB): domain Bacteria; phylum Actinomycetota; class Acidimicrobiia; order Acidimicrobiales; family UBA8190; genus JAJZYI01. The sequence goes on from JAJZYI010000027.1 coordinate 9,354, forward strand.
CAAGGGGCTGAGCGCACCGCGCGGCGCGCGCCGCGGCAACCTCGTGGGCGCGGCAGCCGCGTTGGTCGGCATCGCCATAACCTTCACGGACCCTGCGCTGCGTGACCACGTCCCCGGGGTCTCGCACGGCCTCAACCTGGCGCTCATGCTCATCGCCATGGCGCTGGGCACGGCCATCGCGGTTCCTGCCGCCCGCAAGGTCAAGATGACCGCGATGCCGCAGATGGTGGCCATCTTCAACGGCGTCGGCGGCGGCGCGGCGGCGCTGGTCTCGATCACCGAGTTCCTGAAGTTCCCCCACGGCACCGTGGCCGTCTACAAGATCTTCGAGGTCCTCTTCGGCGTCGTGGTCGGCTGCGTCTCGTTCTCGGGGAGCGCCATCGCCTTCGCCAAGCTGCAGGAGCTCATGACCGGCCGCCCGATCACCTACCCCGGGCAGCAGGCGATCAACGCCCTCGTGGGCCTGGCGATCACGGCCCTGGTCCTCACCACGCTCGTGACCGCGAGCGTGCCGATCATGGTGGTGGTCCTCATCCTCGGCCTGGTGCTGGGCGTGATCTTCGTGCTGCCCATCGGCGGCGCCGACGTCCCGGTGCTCATCTCGCTGCTCAACTCGTTCACCGGCCTGGCGGTGGCCGCGTCCGGGTTCACGCTGAACTCCAACCTGCTCATCATCGCCGGCACCCTCGTCGGGGCCTCGGGCATCCTCCTCACCCGGATGATGAGCAAGGCGATGGGCCGGTCGCTGCCGAACATCCTCTTCAGCGCCTTCGGCTCCGTCATCACGGCCGGGGGCGGCGAGGGCGGGCAGGAGCGGCCGGTCAAGTCCGGCACCCCCGACGACATCGGGGTCCTGCTGGCGTACGCCCGCAAGGTGGCCATCGTCCCCGGCTACGGCCTGGCCGTCGCCCAGGCCCAGCACGTCGCCCGGGAGCTCGCCGACGCGCTGACCGCAAAGGGCGTGGAGGTCTACTACGCCATCCACCCGGTGGCTGGCCGCATGCCCGGGCACATGAACGTCCTGCTGGCCGAGGCCAACGTCCCGTACGACCAGTTGAAGGAGATGGAGCAGGCCAACCCCGAGATGTCCACGACCGACGTGGCGCTCGTGGTCGGGGCCAACGACACCGTGAACCCCGCGGCCAAGACCACGCCCGGCAGCCCCATCTACGGCATGCCGATCGTGAACGCCGACGAGGCGGGCGCCGTCATCTTCCTGAAGCGGTCCATGCGCCCGGGCTTCGCCGGCATCGACAACGAGCTGCTCTACGACGAGAAGACGACCCTGCTGTTCGGGGACGCCAAGGATTCCCTGCAGAAGCTCGTGGCGGCCGTGGAGGCCGCCTGACCACGGTGCGCGCCGCCTGACCACCGTGCGGCCGCACGCCACGGATGAGCCCGCCGGACTGCCGGCGGGCGAGCGTGGGGGGAGCGCCCGACCGCCGGCGAGCTCAGGCCGGTTCGCCCACCTGGCCTGCACCGCTCGGCGACCCGGCCAGGTGGGCGAACACCAGCCGTCCCTGCGTCGTGCGCCGCACCCCGGAGACCACGACGGCGACGTGCCTGTCCCCGACCAGGTGGCCGGCGTCGTTCACCACCACCATGTCCCCCTCCGGCAGGTAGCCGACCGCCTGGCGCGGCAGCCGGCCCGGACGGACCAGGTCGACGGACAGCTCGTCGCCCACCTCATGGTGCGGCGCCATCGCCTCGGCCAGGCGACGCAGGTCGACGACCGGCACGCCGGCGATCGGGGCGGCATCGGCGAGCGACTTGGAGCAGGTGGCGAGCCGGCCACCGAGCCGGCGGGTCACCGAGAGCAGCCGCTCGTCGCCGTCCTCCACCCCGGGGGCGTCCCCGGCGACGACGGTGACGCGGACACCGCCGTCGCGCATCGCCGCCAGGTTGTCGAGCCCCTGGCGAGCGCGACCGGACACCACCTCGTCCGGCGACTCCGCCAGCATCCTGACCTCGTCGATGACGAAGCGGGGCACGCTCAACCCCGCGCCCAGCAGGCCGGCCTGGCCGAGCAGGGCCAGGTGGCGGTCGAGCAGGGCCGAGGTGTCGGCGACGATGCCGCCGGCGATCTGGTGGTCGAGCCGGGGATCGAGGAGGTGGGCTATCCCGGCGGCACGGGCGACGTCACGGCCCTTGAGCGCCCCGATCCGGACGCCGAAGATGCACAGGACCCAGGCGAACGCGGCGATCGCCGGTGCGTCGACCGGTGAGCGCACCAGCGACAGCAGGGGAAGCCCCACGGCGAGCCCCAGGATGAGGCCGCCGGTGCCGACCACCGCCGCGGCGAGCACCTCGGCGGCGGGGAGGGAGCGGAGGCGCCGGACGGCGGCGGTGATGCCGTGGTCGACCACGCGCCCGACCGTGCCGCCGAGCACGTACGTGATCCCTGCGCCCAGGAAGACCCCGGTGAGCGGCGCCCAGCCCGTTCGGTGGACGTGCTCGCCGAGCTGCATCCCGGCGACGGCGCCCAGGACCACCACGAGCAGTCGGAAGATCTCGACGAACACGAGCCCCTGGCTGGCCTTGGCCAGCCGGTGCCCGTGGCCGACCGAGGGGTCGTCCCGGCGTTCGCCGCTCCTCCCGTCCAGCAGTTCTCTGCGTCGCACCGCACCGCACCTCACGTCGCCGGCTCACGTGCCGAACCAGACCACCGGCCGTGCGATCGTGGTCCGCCCGTCCCCGTGCGACGGACCCGCCGACGAGCTCGGCCACCGCTGCCGTGCCCTCCGGGTCGACGGGCCACGGCCCAGGTCCGTCTCCGTTCATCCTAGCCGGGTATGGCACGCAGAGTAATAGCAGGACCACCATTTGCGAGACTTCTTCCCAGGGTCGTGCCCTGACCGAGCGCTCGACGGCGGCGCGTCCCCTTCAGGAGACGGCCACGGCCGCCGATCATCGTGAAGACCCATGCCGTTCCCGACACTCCCCGCCGCCCGCCGGGCGCACCTGCGGCACCTGCAGCTGACCGGAGCCCTGCCGTCGGGCCCGGTCGTGGTGCCCGGCGCGTCCCTCCGGGCGTCGCGCCGGTGGCTCGCGGTCCTCGACCCGACCGGACGGCCCGTGCGGCGCTGGCGGTGGGCCCAGGTGAGCGCGTGGACCTGCGAGGGGATCGCCAGGGATCCGAGCGGGGTCCACCGCCAGGTCCTGGAGCTGGTCGTGGGCGGCCGCACGTGCCGCCTGCTGGCGAGCGCCGCGGACCTGGGGCCGTTCGTCCGGGTGCTGGCTCGGTCGGCACCCGCCGCCAGGCAGGCGGCAGACCACGCCGGCGACACCGGCACGGCACCCGTCGACGACCGGTCCGGGGCGGCACCGCTGACCTCGAGCGACGCCGGTAGGCGAGCCGGGCCGTACGCCGCAGGCCGCCGCCGCTGGCGGGCTCGGCGGCGCCACCAGGGCGGCCAGCGCGAGGAGGCACCCGCTGGCACGGGCGACGCCGGTCGACGGTCGGGCCTGCAGGCCCGGCGGGTCGCGTGGTCGGCTGCCGGCGCGTCGACGGCGGCCGTCCTGGTGGCGAGCCTGCTCGCCGGTGCGGTCCCGGGCCTGCCCCGGCGCGTCTCGCCCGCACCGGCCGGCAGCCGTCGGGCCAACGCCGACCTCGCCAAGGCCTTCGGGAGCGCGGCGATGGCCGACGTCCACCTGGCCCGGGCCACCGCGCCGCCGGCACCGGCCCCGCCTGCGATCGCCTCCGTCCCCCTGGCTGCTCGCGAATCGTTCGGGTTCCTCCCCTACTGGGCCCTGACCGACCCGTCGCCGGCCCTCGGCCTGCGCGCGCTCACCACGGTCGCCTACTTCGGCGTCGACGTCGGAGCGACGGGGGCGCCGGTCACCTCCGGCCCAGGGTGGGCCGGGTACCGCAGCCAGGCCTTCGCCACGCTGGCATCGGAGGCGCACCGGCACGGCAGCCGGGTGGTCCTGACGCTCACCTGCTTCGACCGGCACGCACTGGACGAGCTGACGCACAGCAGCGCCGCGCAGGCGACGCTGGCCGCCACCGCGGTCTCGCTCGTGCGCGCCGAGAACCTCGACGGCGTCAACCTCGACCTCGAGGGTCAGGGGACCGCCGACCGGGCAGGCCTGGTCCGGCTGGTCGGAACCGTCGCGGCTGCCATGCACCGGGCCGACCCCGGCTGGCAGGTCACGGTCGACACGTACGGGTCGTCGGCAGGCGATGCCAACGGTTTCTACGACGTCGCCGCGCTGGCTCGCGAGGTCGACGCGCTGGTCGTCATGGCGTACGACATGGGCCCGTCCAGCGCGCCCGGCCCGACCGCCCCGGACGCCGGCCCCGGCTTCACCGACGCCGCCGTGGTCGCCGAGTACCGGGCGGTCGTCCCGGCAGGGTCGATCATCCTCGGCCTGCCGCTGTACGGGTACGACTGGCCCACCACCGGCCCGGCGGCCGGCGATCCCGCCACCGGGCCGCCGCAGCCGGTAGCGGACGACCAGGTGGCGCCCGCCGACACCGTGTACTGGGACCCGCTCACGGGCACCCCGTGGGCCGTCTACCAGACCGGCGGGCAATGGCACCAGATCTGGTTCGACGACGCACCGTCGCTCGCGCACAAGTCCCGGCTCGCCGCGGCGGCCGGGCTCCGGGGCGTGGCGCTGTGGGCGCTCGGCATGGCCAGCGGCACCCCGGCGGACCTCCCCGCCGCCCTGACAGGCGCCACGGCGGTCGCCACGCCGCCGGTCGGTCCGATGGCCCCGCCCGGTGCCGAGGCGCCGCTCGCCCCCGGCACGGGGGGTGGGATGGGGGCAGCCGGCGCAGGGGGCGGGCCGGCAGCGGCAACGGGGCTCGGCGGGCCCACCGCTGCCGTGGCCTCGGGGACGTTCGACGGCACCACGGTGTCGCTGTTCGCGTGGGCGACGGCGATGCCAGCCACCACCCCCACCAGCGGGACCGTCGTCGTCCGGTCCACGACGGACAGCGCCATGGCCTGCCTGCAGGCCGGCCCGCCGCTCGCGGTCCGGAACATCACCGGCTGGCCGGGCACCTACCTCGTGTCGGCGTCGGCGCCCGATGACTGCGTGACGGGCACCTGGGTGTTCGTGCTCGCCTCGGGCGGGGCCGGAGGGGCGGCCGGCACCACCGGGTCGGGCGGCGCGTCGGGGCCCGGCACGGCCGGGGAGCCGGGCACGGGGTCCGCTGGCGGCTCAGGCACCGCCGGCACCACCGGCACCACCGTAAGCCCCGACACCACGGGCACAGCCGGCACCACGGGCACCACGGGCAGCCCCGGCGTCACCGGAAGCTCCGGCACCACGGGCACCGCCGGCACCACCGGCGTCACCGGAAGCTCCGGCACCACGGGCACCGCCGGCACCACCGGAAGCGCCGGCACCGCCGGCACCACCGGCGTCACCGGAAGCTCCGGCACCACGGGCACCGCCCACGACGTGGGAGACGAGGAGGGCACGGCGAGCGCGGGTAGCGCGGCGACCCCGGCGGCGCCGACGGCACCGCCCGCGGCGCCGTGAGCAGCTCCGGCCCCCGCCGCAGCCGGCGCACGGGCTGCCGCATGGACCCCTCTGGCACGCAGCGGGTCGAGCCGGCACACTCTTTCTGCAATCCTATTGCACAATCAGCTTGCACAATGTAGGGTTGCCGCATGGGCCGGCGATCCGTCATCCCCCACCACGTGCTCGACCTGATGAGGCAGGGTGGTCGCCACTGCTGGACCGTCGACGAGGTCCACAGCGACCTCGCCGACCGCGGCTTGGCCCCTGATCCGTCCTCGGTGTTCCGCGCCGTCACCCGCCTGGAGCACGAGGGCGTGATCGTCCGCGTCCCCATCGACGACCGCCGCGCGCACTTCGAGGTCGCCGCCGATCATCACGACCACCTGGTCTGCGAAGGGTGCGGCGCCGTCGAACCGCTGGCGTGCGCGGTGGTGCAGGCGCTCGCCGACCAGGTCCGCGCCACCTCCGGGTTCGTCGTGTCCGACCACCAGCTCGTCCTCACCGGCAGCTGCGCCAGGTGCGAGCGCGCCGAGGGCCTGCCGGAGCCGGCCCACGGCGGGGCCGGCCACGGCCGCAGCACCGACCGCCGGCACCCCGGCAGCGCCGCGGGCGCCGTCCACGCCAGCCGTGGTCGGGAGCGGTGACCGGCGTGCTCGGCGCCCTCAACCTCTTCGACCCGACCCACGTGGCCGGCGCGGCCATCCTGGTGACCGCCTTCCTGCTCGGCGCCGTGCACGGGATCACCCCCGACGAGCACACCTGGCCCATCACCTTCAGCTACGCGGTCGGTGGCTACTCCAGCCGCCGGGGCGTCAGGGCCGGCCTCACCTTCTCGGCTGCCTTCACGCTGCAGCGGGCCCTGGCCAGCGAGCTCGCGTACCTGGGCCTGTCCCGAGTGTTCACCTTCGCGTCGGCCGACTACGTCACCTACCTGGTGGTCGGCGCGCTCATGGTCGCCGCCGGCGTGACCATCGTGCGCAGACGCCGAACGGTGCACCTGCACCTCCCCTGGTTCCGGTCCCACGACGTCGACGACCACGAGCACCTGCCGGTGCTCAACGACCCGCGCCCGTGGATGCCCGCCGTCCACGGGTTCGTCGCCGGCTGGGGCTTCGGGGCGTTCGCTGTCATCATCTACACGGTGCTGGCGCCGGCCGAGCACAGCGCCGCCCTGGGCTGGCTGCCCGGCGCGTGCTTCGGTCTGGGCACCATGGCCGTCCAGGTCCTGGTGGGCGGCATCTTCGGCCTCGTCGCCTCGCGTCGAGGCCTCCCCGCCGCCGCCATCCGGCGCGTAGCGCTGAAGACGGCTGCCAACACGCTCACCTGGGGCGGCGCCGCCTTCGTCGCCGCGGGCATCGCCGGCCTCGCCTTCCCGGCCGCGACCGGGCTCGCGGTCACCACAGGCGTGCACGTCCACAACCTGGACCACGTGGGCATCGCCACCGTCCTCGCCATCGGATCGGTCATGGGCATCGGGCTCGGAACGCTGGTGCACCAGACCCGTGCCGAGACGCGAGTCGCTCGGGCCGCCGCCGGCGAGCCGATCGCCGACGCCGCGGGCGTGCCGCAGGAGCCCACCGGCGCGCCCGTCCGTGCAGGCGCCGACCACCGGTGAGAGCATGGCCGCGGCCCGCCCGTGCGGGCCGCCCCGTGGCGGGACCACGGCGCCGGCAGCACCCTTGGAGGCACCCATGACGCAGCGCACCGGCTCGGACCTCGACGGCATCGACCTCTCCGACATCGGGTTCTGGACGCTGCCGTGGCCGGAGCGCTACCGGGCGTTCGCCGCGTTGCGCGCCCACCCGGCCCTCCCCCACTTCGACGACCCCGTGCTCGAGGGAGCGCTGGCCGACATCCTCCCACCCGGCAACGGCTACTACGCGGTGACGCGCCACGCCGACGTCGTGCGCGCCAGCCGCAACCCCGACGTGTTCTGCTCGGGCCAGGGGGCGACCAGCATCATCGACCTGCCCAGGGAGATGCTCGAGTACTTCGGCGGGATGATCAACGAGGACGACCCCCGCCACTCCCGGCTCCGCCGCATCGTGTCGGCCGCGTTCAACCCCAGGCGCGTCCGCAGCATCGAGGACGCCATCGAGCGGGTGGCCGAGGCCCTGGTGGACCGCCTGCTGCACGTCGGCTCGTGCGACTTCGTCACGGAGGTCGCGGCCCAGCTGCCCCTCGCCATCATCTGCGACATGATGGGCGTCCCGGAGGACCGGCGGGACACCGTGTTCGAGGCCTCCAACGTCATCCTGAGCAACGGGGATCCCGAGCTCGTGCCCGAGGGCGCCGATCCGCTCGCGCTCTTCATGGAGGCGGGCGCGACCCTGACCGGCCTGATGGAGGGGCTCGCCGAGGACCGCCTCTCCAGGCCCACCGACGACGTCACGTCGGCGCTCGTGAACGCCAACGTCGACGGCGAGGCGCTCGACCACGCCGAGCTCGCGTCGTTCTTCATCCTGCTGGTGGTGGCAGGCAACGAGACCACCCGCAACGCCATCAGCCACGGCCTGCTCGCGCTCACCGAGCACCCCGACCAGCGCTCCGCCTGGGCCGCCGACGTCGACGGCGTGACCCCGACGGCGGTCGAGGAGATCGTGCGGTGGGCCTCGCCGGTCATCTTCATGCGCCGCACCGTCACGACCGACAGCGAGCTGGCCGGCCAGCCGCTGCACGCGGGCGACAAGCTCCTGCTCTTCTACGCGGCGGCGAACCGAGACGAAACGGTCTTCGACCGCCCCGAGCACTTCGACGTCCGCCGGCAGCCGAACCCGCACGTCGGGTTCGGCGGGGCCGGGCCGCACTTCTGCCTGGGGGCCCACCTCGCCCGGCGGGAGATCGACGTCATGTTCCGCCAGCTGCTCACGCGGGCTCCGCACCTGGCCGCCACCGGCGCACCGGACCGGCTCCGGTCCAGCTTCATCAACGGCATCAAGCACCTTCCCTGCGACGTCGAGGCACTGCGCGCCTGACGGTCGTCGACGCGGGCCGCGAGCCCGGTCCCGGGGGCGCCCGGCCGGCGGCCTCCGCCGGGCCCGGGAGCCGAGCGAGGTGCTCAGCTCCCGACCGACGCCGGGTTCGACCTGCGTCCAGTCGCAGCCCGCGTCGCCCGGCCCACCAGCTCCCGGGCATCGTCCCCCGGGCGGGGGACGGCGAACCCGAGCCGCACCACCGGCGAGGGCGCCCGACGCGACACGCGCAGGTGCCGGAAACGCTGGTCGGCGTCCACCAGGTCCGCGTCGCGCAACAGGAACACGGCTTCACCAGGCGCGAGCAGGAACGGAGCGTCCCCCGGCCGCAGGGCCCCGAGGACCCTCGACTGGAGGATGCGCGTCGCGGATCCTGGGTCGGGCTCGCCGACGACGTCGGCGAAGCCGACGACCACGCGGCGGGGCACGGCCCCCGGCGGGCCCACGGCCGCCGCCACGGCGGCAAGCGCGTCCGCCAGCGCCCCACTCGCCCCGGAGGCGGAGGCGTGCTCGCCCGTGCCCGGGACCCCCTCGCCACCGCCTTCGCGCCCCACGCCCGACAGGCGCCAGACGTCAGGCGGAGGCCCGGCGCCGCACGCTGGCCCGGCGCCGGACTCACGCCCGGTACCCCACCCAGGCCCGGCGCCGGACTCGCGCCCGGGACCCGGCAGCTGCCCTGGCGCTGGACCCGGCTGCGCCCCCTGGTCCATGCCTGCACCAGCGTCGCCTTGGCCGCCGGCCAGCCCGCGCCGGCGCCGGGCGTCCTCGACCAGGCGCGTCGCCAGGGCGGCAAGCTCCGTGATCCGCTCCGGGCCCGGCCCCGCGGCATGCCACACCTCGCCGGACGGATCCGGCCCGGCGCCCGCCCGCGCCGACACCCGCTCCTGCGGAGATCCCGGCGGTGGCCCGGACCCCGGCACTGCCGGCGGTGCCGGGCTGTGCTCCGGCCCGGGGCGGTCCCGGCCGCTGCTCCGTTCGCCGGGAACCCGGACGACCCGCACACCGCCGGCCGAGCCGCCCTGCACACCGCCGGCCGAGCCGCCCTGCACACCGCCGGCC
>JAJZYI010000334.1 GCA_021798135.1 Actinomycetes bacterium
CGCGCACGCACGTTGGCGGCCGCCGCGGCTTGACCGCGCGCGCCGCCGGCACCGGCGAGCCGAGGCCCGGGACGCCGTGGCGGGGGGCGGTCCGCCGCCCGCTCCAGACGGGCCCGCAGCCGGTAGGGGCGACGGGAGCAGGCGGCCCACGGCCGGTGGCGAGGGTGCGCGGGTGGTGCCGCTGCGGGCGGGCGTGGACGGGTCCGTGCCGGGGGGAGCCGGAGCGGTCGGGGCGGGGCCGGTGGGGGCTGCACCGGTCGGGGCTGCACCGGTCGGGGCGGGGCCGGTGGGGGCTGCACCGGTCGGGGCTGCACCGGTCGGGGCGGGGCCGGTGGGGGCTGCACCGGGGGTCACCGTGCCGGGCGCCGGCGGCGTGGCGCCGGTGTTCTCGAGTCGGGTGGTCCGCGCTGGATGGGTGGCGGGGCCCGTCGGCATCGCCGCGGTCGCGGTGGTCGGGTGGCATGCCACGGGCGTCGTGGGCTACCTCCGGGCCTGGACCCTGGCCGGCGCCGTGTTCTTCGTCCCCACGCTGGTGGCCTCGGTGGTGGTGGTGCGCCGGGTGGACCGCCTGTCGCGCGCCTTCTGGCTGGCGTGGCTCTCGGCGCTGATCGGGGGCGCGGTGCTCGGGCTCACCATGCTGCTCCAGCCCGTGGACCCGGGGATCATGCACGTCGTCGGCTCGACCGCGGTCATCGCCGGCGGTGTCGTCTGGAGCCTCGGGATCGCGTCGCTCGTGGGCCGGACCGACGGCGCCCGGGTGCTCCTCGTCGACGGACTGGAGCTGGTGGCGGCCGGCCTGGCGGTCGTCGCCCCCGTCCTGGTCGCGGTGGGGCCGGAACTGTCGCGTGCACCCGACCGGTGGTTCGTCCTGCCGACGACCGTGACGGCCGCGGCCCTGCCCCTGGTGGCCGTCATGACCCTGACGCTGTGCCTCAGGCTCCCGGCGCGCCAGCGGGCGCCGGAGGTCTACGGCGTGCTGGCCGCGGTCGCCGGCGAGGCGGACGCGGTGCTGCTCCTGGCCGACGCCGTCCACCGCTTCCACCTGCTGGCCGGCCCGCTGCTGACGGTCCAGGCGCTCACCCAGTGGCTGCTGCTCATGGTCGCGCTCGAGGCGCACCGCACCTACCCCGAGGGGCTGGACAGGCTCGAGCTCGAGGCGCAGGTCCGCCGCCGGAGCCCGGTGCCGCTCTTCATCGCCGCCGGCGTGCCCGCCCTCGCGGTGGAGGCGGTGACCGCCGGCCCGGACGCGTCCTGGACGGTGCCGGTCGTGGTCGGCGCGCTCGGCGCCCTCGGCTTCATCATGACGGTGCGGCACCTGCTCGTGGTGGGGGAGACCCGCCGCCTCTACGGCCTCCTGGCAGGCCAGGCGGAGCAGCGACGACGCCTGCTCGGCGACCTGGTCCGGTCAGTCGAGCACGACCGGCACCGGGTGGTGGCGCAGCTCCACGAGCTCGCCGTGGAGACGCTCGGGGCCATCGCCGCGGTGGTGCGGGTGGCGCGGACGCACGCGGCCGGGCCGGACTCGGTGGTCGTCGGCGCGCTCGAGCGGATGTACGCGGACGTCGGCACCCGGACCGAGGTCCTGCGGCGGCTCATGCACGCCATGCGGCCCGCCGAGCTGTCGGCCGAGGGGATCACGTCCGGCACCCTCGCCACGGCCATCGCCGCGTCGACCGCCAGCACGTTCCAGGGCACCCGCATGCCGCTGGTGACCGTCGACATCGCCCCGGACCTCCACCTCGACTGGATGACGTCCACGATCGTGTACCGGATGGTGGTGGAGGCGCTGTGCAACGCCTTCCGCCGCGCCCCGGTGGAGCACGTGCACGTGTGCCTGGAGCCCGAGGAGAGCGGCCTGCGGCTGGTGGTCACGGACGACGCGGCGGGCCGCGACCTCCTGTCGCCGGGGGAGTCGCCCTGGCTGAACACCCTGCAGGTCTTCGCCGACCTCGCCCGGGGCACGGTCGAGGTCGAGGCGCGGCCCGAGGGCGGGGTGCGGACCTGCGCACGGCTGGGGGTGCGGGCGTGACGGCGCCGGAGCGCTCGGCCCGGCAGGGCTACAGTGCACGACGGAGGGGCGAGCGCCGACCGGCGCCGGACGGGGCCGGCCGGCGGGCGCACGTCGGTGGGCCTTCGGCAACCTGCGAGCGGTCGGAGAGCGCTGATGGCTGAAGCGGCGGCGGAGGGCCGGGTCCGGATGGCCCCGGAGGAGCGCAAGGCGCACCTCCGGGAAGCGGCGCGCCACGTGTTCGCCGAGCGGGGCTACGCCGCGAGCGGCCTGGCGGAGATCGCCGACCGGGCCAACGTGTCGAAGACGCTGCTGTACCACTACTACGCCGACGGCCGGCCGGAGCTGTTCTCCGCCGTCGTGGACGACCTGGTGGGGGAGCTGACCGCCGGCACGCGGGCGGCGCTCGCCGCGCCGTACGACGGTCCCCGGCGCCTGCGCGGCTTCGTGGACGCGTTCCTGTCGTACTGCTGCGACCGGCCCGACGCCTTCAGGCTGCTGTTCCGGGAGCCGTGGGGCTCGGGCGACCCGCACGTGGTGCGGCGCGGCGTCGAGGTGATGGTGACGCTCTCGGGGGACCTGGCCGGGCCGCTGGCCGGGTTCGGTGCCGCGTCCGACACCCTGATGATCGTCACGGCCGGGGCGGTCGGGTTCCTGGTGGCGGTGGCCGACGCCGTCCTCGCAGGCCAGATGGGCCGCGCCGAGGCCGTGGGCGTGGTGACCGACTTCCTCGTCGCCGGGATGGGAGCCGTCTCCGAGGCCTGACGGGGGCCGGGCAGGCGCGGCCCCCGGCACGCTCACGCTGGTGGGACGCGCCGGCGGCACGTTCACGCTGGCCGGACGCGACCCTGGCCCGGTCCCGCTGGCGGGACGCCTGCGGCGGGGGGAGCTTGCCGGCTCCGGCTCCGGCCCCGGCTCCGGCCCCGATCCGTGTCAAGGTGACCGCGGAACGCGAGCCTTGCGGAGCTACTGGTCGTGAGTTACCGCGCTCGGTGCCCACAGTTCTGACAAATCACCACCGTGGGTACTCATGCGGGCGGTCGCAGGCGTCGATGGCTCCGACATGGCGACCGTCTTCCTGGCCACTCCCGGCAGCGCGCGACCGCCTGCATGGGCGCCGGGACGCCGGCACCGCCACGGTGCCGCGGCGGCTGCGGCGGCTGCCGCGCTCGCCCTGGCGTCGGCCGCGGCAGGAGCGTGGGCCGTGTCGGCGCCGGGTGCGGCGGTCGCCTCGCACCGGGCGGACGCCCGCGGCACGGCGTCGCTCTCGACCGGGTCCCTGGGGCGGAGCGCAGGTTCGCCGGGCGAGGGGGCCGCGGCGCCGGCAGGGCACG
>JAJZYI010000335.1 GCA_021798135.1 Actinomycetes bacterium
GCCGCGCTGGCAGCCACGGCCGCCGCGCTGGCGGCGCCGGCGCTGGTGGACGTGGCGCTGGCCGTCACAGCGCCGGTCGAGCGCCGGCTGGGCGGCCGCTTCGTGGCGCAGGCGACGGAGCGCCTCCGCCGGGTCGGACCGACGATCGTGGCCATCACCGGCTCCTACGGCAAGACGAGCACCAAGAGCCACGTGGCCCACCTGGTGGGGGCGACGCGCTCGGTCGTCGCCAGCCCGGCGAGCTTCAACAACCGTGCGGGCCTGGCCCGCACGGTGAACGAGCAGCTCGCACCGGGGACCGAGGTGCTCGTGGCCGAGATGGGCATGTTCGCGCAGGGCGAGATCGCCGCCCTGTGCCGCTGGATCCCGCCCGACGTCGCCGTGATCACCGCCGTCGGGCCGGTCCACCTGGAGCGCCTGGGAAGCCTGGAGCGCATCGTCGAGGCCAAGGCGGAGATCCTGGAGCGGGCGCCGGTCTGCGTGCTGGCCGTCGACGACGAGCGCCTGGCCGAGCTGGCCAGGCGCTGCCACGCCGACGGCAAGCGCGTGTGGTGGTGCGCCACCGGTCCCGCCGCCGTGGCGGGGGCACCGGATCCCGACCGGGCCGTCGTCGTCGCGGTCGGGCCCGGCGGGCTGCGCGTCACCGCCGGCGACCGCACGATCGCCAAGGACGTCACCGTCGAGGCCCGGCCCGGCAACGTCGCCTGCGCGGTGGCCGTCGCCCTGGAGCTCGGCGTCCCCGACGAGGTCGTCGCCCGCCGGCTGGCCGACCTCCCTGCCGCAGCGCACCGGCTCGAGCCCGGCCGGGGGGCATCGGGGTCGGTGGTGCTCGACGACACCTACAACGCCAACCCCGCCGGGGCGGCCGCCGCCGTGGCCAAGCTGGCCGAGGTCGGCCGGGACGCCACCCGCCGCGTGGTCGTGACGCCCGGGATGGTGGAGCTCGGCGCCGCCCAGCGCCGCGAGAACACGGCCTTCGCCCGGGCCGCCGCCGCCGTCGCCACCGACGTGGTGGTCGTCGGCAGGACCAACCGGGCCGCGCTCGTCGCCGGCGTGCGCGCCGCCGGCTCGGCCGCGCTCCACGTGATGCGGACGCGCGAGGAGGCCGTACGCTGGGTGCGCGACACGGTGGGCCCCGGTGACGCCGTCCTCTACGAGAACGACCTGCCGGACCACTACCCTTGACGACCGGCGAGCGACCGGCAGGTCATCGCGGCCACCGCCCCGTCGCGCCGCGCCGGCTGCGGTGCCGGAGCGGCAGGCTGTGCGGCCTGCGGTGCCGGAGCGGCAGCCGCGGTCGCGGGACCGTCCCGGCGGACCGCACCGTGCCGGATGCCTTGCCGGCCGCCGGGCGCGACGCCCGTCGCCGGGGTCCCGGCGACCATGACCTACCCGCCACGACGACCCGGGCCGGGCACCGAGCCGCCCGGGCCACCAGTACCACGAGGGAGCCCCGACCGTGAACGCAGCCGACGCCCGGATCGCCGTCGCCTTCGGCGGCCCGTCCCCCGAGCACGACGTCAGCATCCTGACCGGCCTGCAGGCGGTGCGCGAGCTGGCCGGCCGCGGCCGGGACGTGACGGCCCTGTACTGGTCGAAGACCGGCAGCTGGCACCGGGTGCCGGCCGACCTCGAGGCCGAGGACTTCGTGCAGGGCCTGCCCAGGTCCGCCGAGCCGCTCCGGCTCGCCGTGGGCGAGGACGGCGGGTTCACGGCCAGCGGCGGGCGCCTGGGGCGCGCCCGTCCCCTGGCCGTCGACGTCGTCCTGGTCGCCTGCCACGGCGCACCGGGCGAGGACGGCACGCTGCAGGGCGCGCTCGACCTTGCGGGCATCGCCTACACCGGTCCCGACGTGGCGGGGGCCGCGCTCGGCATGGACAAGCTCGCCTTCGCCGGGGTCGCGGCGGCGGCCGGGCTCCCGGTGCTGCCGCGGCGGCTGCTCCTGCCCGGCACCACCGCCGTCGGGTTCGACGGTCCGTACATCGTGAAGCCCCGCTTCGGCGGCTCGTCGATCGGCATCGACGTCGTCGCCGACCTGGGCACCGCCGTCGCCCGCCTGGCGGCCAACCCGCACCTGCGCCGCGGCGCCGTCCTGGAGCCGTACCGCACCGACCTCTTCGACCTGAACGTGGCCGTCCGCACCTGGCCCGAGCCGGCCGTGTCCGCCGTCGAGCGCCCGCTGCGCACCGCAGCGGGCGGCGAGATCCTCGGCTACCTCGACAAGTACGTCGGCGGCCAGGGGATGGCCAGCGCGCCGCGGGAGCTGCCCGCCAACCTGGACGCTGCGGTGACCGAACGGGTCCGGTCGCTCGCCGGCGCCGTGGCGGAGCTGTGCGGGGTCCGGGGCGTCGCCCGGGTCGACTTCCTCTGCGATGGCGGCGCCGTGTGGGTGAACGAGATCAACACGGTGCCCGGCTCCCTCGCCCGCTACCTGTGGGTCGACCCGCCCGTCGCCTTCGGCGACCTGCTCGACGCCATGGTGGCCGAGGCGCTGGCCCGCCCCACGGGCCGCCACAGCGCCACCGGTGCCGACGGGACCGTCCTGCGCGGGGCGGGGACGATCGCCGCCAAGCTGGCCTGAACCGGGGCGTCCGGGCACGCGGCCGCCGGTGGCGCGGTGCGCCGGCGGTGTCCCCGTCGCCCACGCCCTGCGGCGCTACCCTTCGGCCATGGCCCTCTCCCGGCGAGCGCTGGCCGACGGCGAGGACGTGGTCTACCAGGCTCGGCCGCACTGGACCGCGCTCGGATGGCCGCTCGTCGCTGTGGTGGCGGATGCCGCAGGCCTGGTGGCGCTGGCGGTCGCCCTCCCCGGGACGCCCGTCATCGTGGCGCAGGCGCTCGGCGTGGTGGGACTGGTCGCGATGGTGTGGCTGGCCGGGCGCCTGGCGCGCTGGGCGATGTCGACGCTGGCCGTGACCACGCTGCGCATCGTCGACCGGACCGGGGTCCTGTCGCGCCGGGGCGAGGAGATCCGGCTCGACCGGGTCGCCTCGCTGACCTACCGCCAGTCGCTGGTCGGCATGGTGCTCGGGACGGGCCGGCTACAGGTGGAGACGGGTGCGGGCCCGGCGATCGTCCTGGCCCACGTGCGGCGCCCGGCGCGGGTGCAGGCCCTCGTGGCCGAGCAGATCGACCAGGGCCGGCGGCGGGACCGGGTTGCGGTGGCCGGCGCCGTCCGGCGAGGCTCCTGGCCCGAGCCCGAGCCCGAGCCCGAGCCGACCGGCATGGGCCCGTGGCCGTCGGCGCCAGGCGCCGAGCCGTGGCACCGGGCGCCGGACCCTGGCTGGTGGCCGGCGCCGACGGGCGCAAGCTCGTGGCAGGACACG
>JAJZYI010000336.1 GCA_021798135.1 Actinomycetes bacterium
GGGCGAAGCCCCCGCCGCCGAACCCGCCCCCGCCGAAGCCCCCGCCGCCGAACCCGCCCCCGCCGAACACGCCGCGGGTGGCGCCGCCCGGTGCGCCGGGGGTGGCGCCGGTGACGACGGCCAGCACCACCTGCTCGCCGGCGGTGAGGCCGGAGGTGATCTGCGTGAGCGCGGTGCCGGTGGCGCCCACGCCCACCGGGACGGGGGTCTCCACGCCGTGCTGCAGCACGTCCACGACGTGGCGGCCGCCGATGGTGTGCACGGCGCTGGTCGGCACGGTGAGCACGCCCGAGTGGTCGAGGGTGATGATCGACACGTCGGCCGACGCGTTGGCGTACAGGCCCGACGGCGTGCCGGTGACCGAGATGACCACGGGGAAGCTCGTGACCCCGCTGGTGGTGCTGCCGATGGTGCTGACGGAGGTGAGCAGCCCGAAGGCGGTGGTGGTGCTGCCCGACGGCGTGATGTCGACCTGGTCGCCGACCTTCAGCTCGGCCAGGTCGGCCTCGGTGACCGAGGCGTCGACGACGAAGGTGCCCGGGCTCGTGACCACCACGTCGTAGGTGGCGGAGCTCGACGCGCTCGCCGAGCCGGCGCCGGACCCCGACCCGCTCCCCGCGCCGGCGCCGGACCCGCTGCCCGACCCCGCGCCGCTGGCGGACCCCGACCCGCTCCCGCTCGCCGACGCCGTGGTGACGCTGGTCCCGGCGCTGACCTGCTGGCCCGGGACGATCGACACCGAGGTCACCGTGCCCGCGATGGTGGCGGCCAGCGTGGCGTGCTGCAGGTTGGTCCGCGCCTGGGCCACGTTCGCCTGGGCGGCGGCCACCGACGCCTGGTCGGAGGCGAGCTGGGCGGCGGCCTGGCCGCCCTCCACGGACTGCAGCGACGCCTGGGCGTTGGCGAGCTGGGTCTGGTCGCTGCGGACCTGGTTCTGCGCCTGGGTGAGCGACGAGGCATTCTTGGTCTGCGTGCTGGTGACGTTGCCCTGGGCCGTGGCGAGCTGGTCCTGGGCCTGGGTCACGGCCTGCTGGTCGGACTGGACCTTCTGCTGGTCGGACGAGACCTGCGCCACCGCGGTGGCACAGGTCGAGCCCGAGCCTCCCCCCGATCCGCCCACCGACCCGCTCGCGCCGCCGCCCGCCGTCGCGGTGCCGGCCGCCCCGTCACCCTGGCACTCGATCGCCTCGGCGTCCTGCGCCGCGGTGAGCGTCCCCTGGTCGTCCGCCAGCTGGTTCTGGTCGGTGGCGAGCGTCGCCTGGTCCTGGGTGACGGCCTGCTCGGCCTGGTCGAGGCCCTGCTGGTCGGTCACCTCGGTGGTCGACAGGCTCTGCTGGGCGGTGGTGAGCGCGTCCTGGGCGCTGGCCACGGCGTTCTGGGCCGAGACCAGGCTGGAGGAGCTGGGCGACTGGTCCGCCGCCAGCTTGGCCTGGGCGCTGGCCAGCGTGGCCTCGGCCTGGTCCAGCGACGCCTGCAGGCTCGTGGGGTCGAGGGTCGCCAGCGTCTGGCCGGCGGTCACGTGCTGGCCGGCGGCGACGTCGACGGCGGCGACGGTGCCGGCCGTGGCGAAGTCGAGGTCCGCCTGGCTGGCCGGCTCGATGGTCCCCGTGGCGGAGACCGTCTGGGTCACCGACCCGACGGCGGCCGCCACCGTGCGGTACTGCAGGCTCGACGACGACGTCATGGCGTAGGCGGTGCCGCCGCCGCCGGCGGCGACGACCACCACGGCCACGACGAGCAGGGCCCGGCCACGCCGGCCGAGCCGCCCCCACGCCCGGGCCGCCCGGCGCCTCACCGGGCCCCCCCGGCCAGCGTCGCCGTGTCGTCCTGGACCAGTCCGTCTCGCATGCGCACCGTCCGTCGGGCTGCGGCGGCCACCTCCGCCTCGTGGGTGATGAGGACCACCGTGCGACCCTGGGCGTGGACGTCGCCGAGCAGGCCCAGGATCTCCTCGGTGGACGCCGAGTCGAGGTTGCCGGTCGGCTCGTCGGCCAGCACCAGGTCCGGGTCGGTCACGAGCGCCCGCGCGACCGCCACGCGCTGCTGCTGGCCGCCGGAGAGCTCGCCGGGCCGGTGCTCCACGCGGTCGGCCAGGCCGACGCGCTCGAGCGCCCGCAGGGCGCGCTCGCGCCGCAGCCGGCGGTCGACGCCGGCGTAGACGAGCGGGAGCTCCACGTTGCGCCAGGCGGGCAGCGACGCCAGCAGGTTGAACTGCTGGAACACGAACCCGATGCGGCGGTTGCGCACCTCGGCCAGCTCGGCCTCGGACATGGCGCTCACGTCCTGGCCCGACAGGTGGTAGGTGCCGGTGGTGAGGACGTCGAGGCAGCCGAGGATGTGCATCAGCGTCGACTTCCCCGACCCCGACGGCCCCATGATCGCCACGTACTCGCCGCGGTCCACCCGCAGGGTCACCCCGCGCAGCGCCTGCACGCTGGCGGCGCCGGTCTCGTAGGTCTTGGTGCCGTCGACCAGGTCGATGACCGGCTCCGTCCCGCCGGGGACGACCCATCCCGCCGCCACGCCCGACCCCGCCGGCACGCCCGGTCCCTGCTGCGCAGGGACACGCGCCGGGGACCCGGGGCCCGCCGGCGCGCTCGCCGCGGACGCGGGACCCGCCGGCAGGCGCACGGTCGGCGGCCCGGCCGGCATGCCGCCGGGTGGCACGACCGGTTCCATGACCGGCAGGCGACGGGTGGCGGGCTCGTCGCCTGGCTCGCCGGCCGCGCCCTCGCCGCCGGCTGGCGGGCGGGGGTCCTCGGTCACCGGTGCTGCCTCCTCGGGGGTCGTCGCGGCACACGAGCCACCGCTCGGGCCCATGCCGGGCGTGCGGCCAGGCGCATCGAACACCGCCAGCCTGTCGGTTGTCCGTGAGGTTCCTGTGAGAACGCTGGGAGGCCGCGGGGTCGTGGGCGCGGCCCGGTGAACAGCGCCCGGGTGGCCACCGGCATCTTCAGCCGGGCATTCCCCGCTCGACCTCCGTCAGCCACTTCGCGTCGTCCGCCTCGATGCCGCCGTGCCGGTTCCACCACCGGTGCCACGTCGACGCCGTGATCTCCAGATGCCGGGTCGCCTCGTCGACCGGCGCCCCCTCGTCCAGCACGCGATCGGCCTCGGCCAACTTCCGGATCACCTGCTCCGGCGCGTGATGCCGCCTCTTCACGGTGCTGTCCTCCTGCCCCGTCATGGGGGCTCGGGCTCGCACCGCGCATGGCTCAGCTCACGGGGACCGTTGCTTTTCCGTGCGCGAATGTGGGCACGGTCAGGCAGCTTCGCCTTGCGGCGAGGCGGTGACGGTCTTGTCCGCTTCTGCG
>JAJZYI010000337.1 GCA_021798135.1 Actinomycetes bacterium
TCCGTTCCTCGAAGAAGTCCGCACAAGATGGAGAGGCCTCTGGTGCCAGGATGGGTCGAGGCAGCCCCGCCCACCAGGGGCGAAGGTCCCGAGTCTCCGTCGAGGCGACCGCTGCGTCGCACGGGATGCCGACGTCAGGTGCGCTCGGCCGGGCGACGGGGAAGCGTTCGCAGGGCAGAGACCGCCTCCGCTCCCGGGCGCCTGGGGGCAGCGACCCCTGGCGGTAGGATCCTGGCGGCTCGCGCGGAGGTGCACGCGGAGGTTGGCGTGGAGCCTCGCGCGGAAGTCCCGCCCCCGTAGCTCAGAGGAGAGAGCGACGGTTTCCTAAACCGTGCGTCGCAGGTTCGAATCCTGCCGGGGGCGCTCCGTGGTGCCGCCAGACATGGGAGGCCCGCCGGGCCTCCGGTTCGGCAGAGGTTGCGGGGTCACCGCCTGGGGAGCCCGAGCTCGGAAGACGGGTCGCCGGTCACCGGGCGCGGCGGCACGCGTTGGCGGAGGGTCGGGCCCGGCTCGACCCTCACGCCAGGTCGGCGAGCTTGGCGCCGAGGCCCGAGGCCCGGCTCACGGGCCGGCCGATCGCCGTGCGGACCGACGCCTCGGTGGCGACCAGGGTCACCTGCCGGCGCGCCCTGGTGACGGCGGTGTAGAGCAGCTCGCGGGTGAGCACGGGCGACGGCGGGGGCGGCAGGGCCACGACGGCGTGGTCGACCTCGGAGCCCTGGCTCCTGTGGACCGTGGTGGCCCACCACGTGTCGACGGCGTCGAGCCGGGCCGGTGCCAGCAGCCGGACACCCTCGGCGGTGCCGAAGGCCACCTGGAGCCGGCCGTCGACCGGGACGGTGAGGCCGACGTCCCCGTTGAACAGCCGGTTCCGGTAGTCGTTGGCGGTCACCACGACCGGCCGGCCCGCGTACCACCGACCTGCGCCGGCACGCTCCACCCCGGCGGTGGCGAGCGCCTCGATCCTGGCGGTCCAGTGATGGGTGCCGGTGGGCCCGTGGCGCACCGCGCACAGGACCTGCAGGCGGGTGAGCAGCTCCAGGCCGCCCGCCGCGTCCCCCGCCCGGGCCGCAGCCACCACGGCGGTCGCCGCGGTCGCCAGGTCCGGCTCGATGCCGGCGACGGCGCCGCGGTCGTCGCCGTCGACCCACCGCAGCTCGCCGTCCGGGGCGGCGCGCAGCAGCGCCAGCGCCCGATCGGCGTCCCCCACGCGCACGGCGTCGGCCAGCGATGCGATGGCCGAGCCGGCGGCGAAGCGGTGGACGCGCTCGAGCACGACGACGGGCAGGCCACCGCTGGCGCTCGGCGCCGCCGCTGGCGCCTTCGGGCCCGGACGGACCGGAGCCTGCGGGCGCGGCGCTGCGCCGGCGACGATCTCGGCGAGCACCGCCCCGGCCTCGACGCTGGTGAGCTGCATCGGGTCGCCGACCAGCACCAGGGTGGCGTCGGGCCGCACGGCACGCAGCAGGTGCGCCATGAGCGCGAGCGGCACCATCGACATCTCGTCGACGACGACGAGGTCGTGGGGCAGCGGGTCGTCGGGGGTGCGCCCGGGCCGCCCGTTCCGGGCGATGCCGACGAGCCGGTGGATGGTACTGGCCTCGGTGGCCAGCAGGGCGTCGGCCACCTCGGGGGGAACGTCGGCACCGGCGACCTCGTGGCGGACGGCCTCCACCAGGCGCGCCGCGGCCTTGCCGGTCGGGGCGGCCAGCGCCACCGGCGCGGAGCCGTGGGCGGGCGGCGCCAGCTCCAGGACGGCGGCGAGCAGGCGGGCGACGGTGCGGGTCTTGCCGGTGCCGGGCCCGCCGGCGACCACGGCCAGGCGGCGGGTGAGCGCCGTGGCGGCGGCCCGGCGCTGGAGGTCGGGGACCTCGCCGCCGGCGGGCCCGAACAGCCGGTCGAGGACGAGGTCCGTGGCGTCCGAGGCCTCGGCGACGCCGCCGGGCGCGGCGGCCCGCCGGCGGAGGTCGGCGGCGACCTGCTCCTCGTAGCGCCAGTAGCGCTCCAGGTAGAGGCGGGTGCCGTCCCACACGAGGGGGCGGGTGGGCTCACCCGTGGGCGCAGCGGGCCGGGTGTCGAGCTGGGGCTCGCCGCCTGGCGCGCCGGTCGCGTCACCAGGTTGGCCCGCCCGCCCGGGTGCGGCGCCTCCGGCGCCGGACGGGTCGGTGGCGGCCCCTGCGGCCCCCGTGCCGCCGTCCCCGGCCGGCCGCGGGAGCGGCAGGGCGACGGCCGGGCTCGCCCGCAAGGCGGCGTCCCACGAGCGCGGGTCGGGCCAGGGCAGGGCGGCGGCGGTGGCTGCCGCGGCGGCGTCGTCGTCGGGGACGACGGTGGCGGCCACGTCGGCAAGGACCACGCAGACGTGGCCGTGCAGGGGGGCGCGCGCCGCGAGCGCCGCGGCCAGCAGCACGTCGTCGTCGACGCCACCCGCGGCGCGGGCGATGGCGCCCGCCACGTGGACGGCGGTGGCGTCGAGCAGGCCGGCCGCCACGAACGGCGCCAGCGAGGCGGTCTGCCGGTCGAGCAGGGGGGAGGGAGGTGTCATCGCCGCCCGCCCCGCCGTGCCGCCGGCACCGCCGCGCCCGCCCTGCCGGCGAGCAGGTCGCTGGCCTCGGCGACCAGGGCTGGGGGCAGGTCCCAGGTGAACACCCCGTACGGGCGGCCGTCGGGCAGGACCGCGGCCGTCCCGGCCATGCCGCGGACGAAGAGGTAGGCGGCGCCGCCCAGGTGGGCGGCCGGGTCGTAGCCGGGCAGCCGCCAGCGGAGGTAGCGGTGCAGCGCCACCGCGTACAGCAGGGCCTGCAGGGGGTAGTCGTGGCCGGCCATCGCTCCGGCGAGGTGGTCGGGGTGGTAGTCGGCGAGCGAAGGCGGGCGTCCCACCTCGCCCAGGCGGTTGGTCTTGTAATCGCACACGGCGAAGCGCGGTGCCCGGCTGCCGGTCGGGTCGGTCACGCGGACCACCAGGTCGATGGACCCGGTCAGGTGGCCGGCGAGCTCGACCCCGAACGCACCGGCGGCGAGGCGGTCGGCCCACGGGCGCAGCGGGTGGTCGCCGGGCAGGTGCGAGCGGACCAGCGCGCCGAGGTCGCGGTCGGTGGCGCACCGGGAGCGGTCGCCGAGCGGCAGCTCGAAGCGCAGCTCGCGCAGGCAGTCGGTGCGGGCCAGGCCCCGCAGGGAGCGCCCGCCGAGCGCCGCACCGGCGGGGGTGTCGACGACGGCGAGCAGGCCGGTGGCGAGGGTGACCGTGTCGACCGGCCACGGGTGCCAGCGCAGGCACTCGGCGACGGCTCGCTCGAGCTCCTGGCCGAGGTCGGCG
>JAJZYI010000338.1 GCA_021798135.1 Actinomycetes bacterium
GCGTGCCCTCACCGGGCCGCCGCCAGCCCGCCGCCGGTGCCGCGCCCGGGTGCCGCCGCCCGAGCGGCCCGGCCCGTCCAGTCAGGAGCAGCCGCCGTGAGCGACACCCGGAGCGAGACGCGAACCGAGACGGACTCCATGGGCCCCATCGAGGTCCCCGCCGACCGGTACTGGGGTGCCCAGACCGCCCGGTCCCTCATCCACTTCCCGATCGGTCACGACACCATGCCCCGGCCGATCATCCGCGCCATCGGGATCCTGAAGGAGGCGGCCGCCCGCACCAACGCGGAGCTCGGCAAGATGCCGGGCGAGCTGGCCGACCTGATCGTCCGGGCCGCCGGCGAGGTGCGCGACGGCGCCCTGGACGGGCACTTCCCCCTGCGGATCTGGCAGACGGGCAGCGGCACGCAGACCAACATGAACGCCAACGAGGTCATCGCCAACAGGGCCATCGAGCTGGCCGGGGGGGTCGTCGGTTCCAAGGACCCCGTCCACCCGAACGACCACGTGAACATGTCGCAGTCCTCCAACGACACCTTCCCGACGGCCATGCACATCGCCGCGGTGGAGGAGGTCGTCCACCGGCTGGTGCCGGCGGTGCGCGCCCTTCGCGACGCGCTGCACGCCAAGTCCGAGGCGTACGCGGACGTGGTGAAGATCGGCCGGACCCACCTGATGGACGCCGTGCCGCTCACCCTCGGCCAGGAGCTGTCGGGCTACGTGGCCCAGCTCGACGCCGACCTGCAGCGCCTGGACGGCTGCCTGCCCTCGCTGCAGGAGCTGGCGCTCGGCGGCACGGCGGTGGGCACCGGCCTGAACACCCATCCCGAGTTCGGCGAGCGTGCCGCCCGGCACATCGCCGAGCTCACCGGGCTCCCGTTCGTGTCGGCTCCCAACAAGTTCGCCGCGCTGGCGGGCCACGACGCGCTGGTGCAGCTGAGCGCCACGCTGCGGACCCTGGCGGTGTCGCTCACCAAGGTCGCCGACGACATCAGGTGGCTCGGATCGGGCCCGCGCAGCGGGCTGGGGGAGCTGGTGCTGCCGCCGAACGAGCCGGGGTCGTCGATCATGCCGGGCAAGGTCAACCCGACCCAGTGCGAGGCCATGATCATGGTGTGCATCCAGGTGATGGGCAACGACGCCGCCGTGGCTGTGGCGGGCAGCCGCGGCAACCTGGAGCTGAACGTGTGCAAGCCGGTCATCGCCCACAACGTGCTGCACTCGGTGCTGCTGCTCGCCGACGCGTGCGGGACGTTCCGGCAGTTCTGCGTGGAGGGCCTGGAGCCCGACCGGGCCCGCATCCGCCAGCACCTGGAGAGCTCGCTCATGCTGGTCACCGCGCTCAACCCCCTGATCGGCTACGACAAGGCGGCCGAGGTGGCGAAGAAGGCCCACCACGACGGCACGACCCTCCGCGAGGCGTGCGTGGCGCTCGGGCACCTGACGGGCGAGGAGTTCGACCGCGCCGTCCGGCCGGAGGACATGGTCCACCCGTGACCACCGGGCTCGCCGTCTCGGCGGCGCCGTGGTGACGCTCGGCGACGCCGAGGTCGACCGGGCCCTGGCGGCGGCCGGGCTGCGCTGGGAGCGCCGCGACGGCGCGCTCGTGCGGCAGTGGCGCGGCCCGGACTTCGCCGCCGCCCTCGCGCACGTCGTCCGCATCGGCGTGCTGGCCGAGGCCGCCGGGCACCACCCCGACATCGACATCAGGTGGAACACCCTGACGCTGCGGCTCGTGACGCACTCGGCCGGGGGCATCACCGAGCAGGACCTGGCGCTCGCCGCCGCCATCGACGCCCTGGACCTGGAGCCCGGCGCCGGCGTGGCGGGCGGCTCGTGACCGGCGGCCGCGGCGGCGGCTTCGGGACCGGACGCCGCGGCGGGCGCCGTGACCGGCGCCGCCCGCGACCGGATGGGCCGTTCGGCTTCGTCGCCCCGGACCGGGTCGGGGGCCGCCCGCACCTGATGGTCGACGGCGCGCCCCGGCAAGGCACGGTGGCCACCCTGTCGCACTGGCCGGGGACGCCGACGCCGGCCGCGCTCGTCGCCGACCTGTCGGCCGAGAGCGCCGCCCTGGCCCTGCGCCACCGGGGAGCGCTGCCCCGGGGGGTCGGCACGGTGACCGTCGACCACGCCGACGAGGACGGTGCCGTGGCGGTCGCCCTGCTGTGCACCGGCGGGCTGGCCGCGGCGCACGGGGAGCTGCTGGTCGAGGCCGCCCGGGTGGGCGACTTCGGCGTGGTGCGCGACCGGCGGGCGGCGCTGGTGGCCTTCGCCCTCGGTGCGCTGCTCGACCCGCGGCGGACCCCCGTCGACGAGGTGCGCAGCGGCGCCGCGACGGGCCTGGCGGCCACCGGGATGCTGGTCGCCGCCGCCGTCGGGCGCATGGCGGTGCTGGCGGACGACCCGGATGCCGCCCGCGGCCTGTGGGCGGCGGAGGCTGCCGCCTACGACGCGTCGGTCGGCGCCCTCGGGCGCGGGGAGCTGCGCATCGCCGAGGAGCCGGAGCGGGACCTGGCCGTCGTCGAGGCGCCGTCGGGCCGGTGGCCGCCCGGGGTGGCGTGGGGCGGCCGGCCGGTGCACCCGGCGGCCGTGCACTCGGCGACGACGTGCATGCGCGTCGCCGCCGCGGTGCCCGGGGACTGCCAGGCGTGGTTCCGCTACGAGACCTGGGTTCGCCTGGCCCGGCCACCGGGGCGGCTGCGGGTGGACCTGCACCAGGTGGCGGCCGACCTCGATCGCCGCGAGGCCGGTGGCCACGGTCCCGGCGTCGCCGCCTCCCCGCGGTGGCGGTTCGACGGGGCCGGCGCGCTCGTGCCGGCGCTCCGCCGCAGCGGCCCCGGGCCCAGCCAGCTCGGTGCCGACGAGTTCCTGCAGGTGCTGCGCGAGGGGCTCGACCGTCTCGACCGGGGCGCGCCCGCCTGGGATCCGTACCGCTGACCGGCTCGTCGCGCCCGCCGGCCGGCTGCCGGGCGACCGCCTGGGCGCGCGGGCGGCGCCGCGACCGCGCGAGCGCCGCCGGCGGGCATGCTGGACGTGGCAGGCCCGCACGCGACGAACGACGGCTCCCCAGGCCCGGCGCCCCCCAGGGGCCCGTCCCCGGCGGCGGGGCCGTGCGTGCGGGACGTGCCGGAGAGGCAGGTGGCATGCCATGACCAGGCTGCGGCGGCACCAGGAGCGGGGTCGGCGGCCGGCGACGGCTACGGCGGCCGGCCCGCCCGGCTCGCCGACGCCTCCGCCCGGCCCGCCCGTCACGCCGGCACCGCC
>JAJZYI010000339.1 GCA_021798135.1 Actinomycetes bacterium
GCGGGTCGCCCGGCGCGCCGCCCGGCGCCGCACCCGCTGGTTCCGTCACCGACCGCGGGGCGCCGGTCCCGCCGTCGCCGCCGGCGGCGCCGCGAGCGCCCGGCCCGGCGACCGCCAGGGGGTCGCCCGCCACGCGGGCGACCTCCGCGGCGTCGGCGGCCATGACCGCGCCGAGCGCCTGGAGCACGCTGTCGCCGCCGACGGGGTCCTCCGCCGCCTGGTAGTTGGCCAGCGAGAAGTCCGGCTGGATGAGCGGCTCGGCGACGACCTGCACGTGCAGCACGTAGCGCAGGTAGTCGTCGTCGATCGCCTCCATCATGCGGCCGAACATGTCGAAGCCCTCGGCCTGCCAGGCCACCAGCGGGTCCTGCTGGCCCATGGCCCGGAGGTTGATGCCCTCGCGCAGGTAGTCCATCTCCGCCAGGTGGTCGCGCCAGCGCTGGTCGATGATCTGCAGCATGACCTCGCGCTCGACCTGGCGGGCCTCGTCGGACCCGCCGGGGAAGATGTCGTCACGGCCCCGGTAGTGGTCGAGGGCCTCCGCCAGCACGCTCTCGACGATCTGCTCGACCGTCGAGGCGTCGGCGAGGTCCTCGGCGGTGAACTGCGTGGGGTAGTACTGCTCGAGCTCGGTGACGAGCGAGTCGAGGTCCCAGTTCTCCGGGAAGGCGTCGGGGCACGCTGCCCGCACGACCGCCTCCACCGTCGACTCGAGCAGCTGCTCGGTCCGCTCCTGCAGGTCCTCGCCGTCGATGACCTGCAGGCGACGGGCGTAGATGACCTTGCGCTGCTGGTCGAGGACCTCGTCGTACTTGAGGACGTCCTTGCGGATCTCGGCGTTGCGCCCCTCCACCGTGCTCTGGGCCCGCTCGATGGCCTTGGTCACCATCTTCGCCTCGATGGGCACGTCCTCGGGCAGGGCCCGCCCCATCACCCACTGCATGGCGTTGGTGGCGAACAGGCGCATCAGGTCGTCCTCGAGGGAGAGGAAGAAGCGGCTCTCCCCCGGGTCGCCCTGGCGGCCGGAGCGGCCACGCAGCTGGTTGTCGATCCGGCGGCTCTCGTGCCGCTCGCTGCCGAGCACGTACAGCCCGCCGGCCTCGCGCACCCGGTCGGCGTCCTCGGTGCACTCCTTGGTGAAGCGCTCGAGCTGGCGCTCGAGCTCGGCGGCGCCCTCCTCGGTCTCGGGGTCGAGCCCCGCCGCCTGCACCTCGCGCAGGGCCAGGCCCTCGGGGTTGCCGCCGAGGATGATGTCGACGCCGCGGCCGGCCATGTTGGTGGCCACCGTGACGGCGCCGCTGCGGCCGGCCTGGGCCACCACCTCCGCCTCGAGGGCGTGGAGCTTGGCGTTCAGGACGGTGTGCGGGATGCCCCGCCGCTCGAGCAGCCGGGACAGCTGCTCGGACTTCGCCACCGACGCCGTGCCCACCAGCACCGGCTGGCCCCGCTCGTGGCGCTCCACGATGTCCTCGACCACCGCGGCGAACTTGCCGTCCTCGGTCTTGTAGATGAGGTCGGCCTGGTCGGCACGGGCGAGGGGGAGGTTGGTGGGGATGGGCACGACCGCCATGCCGTAGGTGTTGGCGAACTCCGCCGCCTCGGTCTCGGCCGTGCCCGTCATCCCGGCGAGCTTGTCGTAGAGCCGGAAGTAGTTCTGGAGGGTGATGGTGGCCCAGGTGTGGTTCTCCTCCTTGATCTGCACCCGCTCCTTGGCCTCGACGGCCTGGTGCAGCCCCTCGGACCAGCGCCGTCCCTCCAGCGTGCGGCCGGTGAACTCGTCCACGATCTTCACCTCGCCGCCCGCCACCAGGTAGTCCTTGTCGCGGTGGTACAGCTCCTTGGCCCGCAGGGCCTGCGTCAGGTGGTGGAGGTAGTTGACCGACACCAGGTCGTAGAGGTTGTCCACGCCGAGCAGGCGCTCCACCTTGGCGATCCCCGCCTCGGTGGGGACGACGACGCGCTTCTCCTCGTCGATCTCGTAGTCGTCCTCGGCGACCAGGGACCGGGCGACCCCGGCGAACTGGTAGTAGAGCTTGGCCGACTCCGCCGCCGGGCCGGAGATGATGAGCGGGGTGCGGGCCTCGTCGATGAGGATGGAGTCGACCTCGTCCACGATCGCGTAGGCGTGCCCGCGCTGGACCATGGCGTCGCGGGACCGGGCCATGTTGTCGCGCAGGTAGTCGAAGCCCAGCTCCGTGTTGGTGCCGTACGTCACGTCGCAGGCGTAGGCCTGGCGCTTGGCCTCGGGGTCGCTGATGTCGGGGCCCACCCGGCCGACGGTCACGCCCAGCAACCGGTGCACGCGGCCCATCCACTCGGCGTCCCGGCGGGCCAGGTAGTCGTTGACCGTCACGACGTGCACGCCGTTGCCGGCCAGGGCGTTCAGGTAGACGGGCAGGGTCGACACCAGGGTCTTGCCCTCGCCGGTCTTCATCTCGGCGATCCAGCCGAAGTGCAGCGCCATGCCGCCCATCAGCTGCACGTCGTAGTGGCGCTGGCCCAGCACCCGCACCGCCGCCTCGCGGACGGTGGCGAACGCCTCCACCAGCAGGTCGTCCAGGCCCTCCCCGTTGTCCAGGCGCTCCCGGAACCGCACCGTCTGGCCGGCCAGGTCGGCGTCCGACATGGCCTCGATCTCGGGCTCCAGGGCGTTGATGAGGGGGACCAGCTCCGCCAGCCTCCGGACCTTCTTGCCTTCCCCGGCCCGCAGGACGCGTGTCAGCACACTCATGGGATGGCGAGCTTACCGTCGCCGGGGCCGCCTGGGCCCGCAACCGCGCCGGTGCGGCCGGGCCGGACGGGCCCGGCCGCACCCGGCACGCCGGTCAGGCCGGCCCGGCCGCCGCCCGCCGGCGCTGGTGGCTCCGGGCGAGCTGCTTGCCCTTCAGCCGCTCGACCTGGTGCTCGAGCTTCTCCACCACCAGGTCGACGGCTGCGAGCAGCTCGCGGGCGGTGGCCCGGGCCCTGAGCCGGTGCCCGTGACCGGCCAGGGTCACCTCGCACACGTACGCCGACCCTGGGTCGTCGTGCGCCTCGGCCAGGCGCACCTCTGCCTGCTGGAGCACGGCGGCACGTCGCCCCACCCGGGCGACCTTGTCCCGTGCGCTGGTCCTCACCTCGTCGGGGACGACGTCCTTGCACGCCACGACGGCCACGTCCACGCTGCACCTCCTCGGCTCGCGCGATCGTGCCGGCGCGGCCGGGGCCCGGGGCGGCGTCCGCCGCCCGGTCCCGGCCCCGAGCCGCGGCCGGCGGGAACGGGTC
>JAJZYI010000340.1 GCA_021798135.1 Actinomycetes bacterium
GCGACGGGGGCCGGGCGGGCGGCGGGCGTGCCGGCGACGGGGGCCGGGCGGGCGGTGCCCGGGGTCCCGGGGGCGGCGGGAGCGCCTTTCCGGCCCGGCACAGGGCGGGCGCGCAGGGAGAGGGGCCGGGAACGGGGAGCGTTGGATGAAGGGTCGCTGGGCTGCGGGGATCCCGCCGCGGAACTTCACGTGGGTGCTGCGGGACCAGCTGGCGCTGAGCGAGCGGCCGGGTGGCTTCGCCGCCACCCACCGCCGGGTGCGGCGCCAGGAGGAGATCATCTGGCTGAAGGTGCAGGGCTTCGACCGGGTGGTGTCGCTGCTCGAGTCGCCGCACAACCTGTCGGCCTACGACGAGGGCGGCATGCGGTCGTCGCACCTGCCGCTGCCCGGGACCGGCGACGTGCGCGAGGACCTGCGGCGGCTGTACGAGCAGCTCGACGGATGGATGGCCGCCGGCGAGCGCGTCCTCCTCCACCGGGACGAGATGGGCGACCGCGTCGTCGGCGCGGCGGCCGGCTTCCTGCTGTGGTCCGGCAGGCTGCCCGGCGGTCCCCAGGCCATCGCCGTCATCGAGCGCCTCGTCGGCAAGCAGCTGGGGCCGGCGGGCCGCGACGTCGTCGCCCAGGCCGAGCAGATCCGGGGGACCGTCCCGTGAGGCCCGGACCCGGGCCCGACCGCATCGAGATCCGGGGCGTCCGTGTGGTTGGCGTCCACGGCGTGCTCCCCGAGGAGCGGCGCCGTCCCCAGCCGTTCGAGCTCGAGCTCGACCTCGACCTGGCCGACCGCCGCGCCGCCGCCAGCGACGACCTGGCCGACACCGCGGACTACGCCGCGGCGGTGGCGGCGGCCGTGTCGGTGGTGACCGGGCCGCCCCACGACCTGCTCGAGTCGCTCGCCGGCGCCATCGCCGACGCCGTGCTGGCGGACGTGGCGGTGGCCACCGCGACGGTCACGGTGCGCAAGCTCCGGCCACCGCTGCCGCACCAGGTCGAGTCGGTCGGCGTCCGCGTGACGCGGCACCGGCCCTGAGGTCGCCGTGGCGCCGGCGGTGGCGCGGCGGGCCTTCCTCGGGCTCGGCTCCAACCTCGGGGACCGGCTGGCCCACCTCCGGCGTGCCGTCGCCGCCCTTCCCGACGTCGTGGCGGTGTCGCCCGTCTACGAGACCGAGCCCGTGGGCGGCCCGCCGCAGGGCCCCTACCTGAACGTGGTGGTGGAGTTGCGCACCGAGCGCGACGCCCGCCAGCTGCTGGCGGTGTGCCGGCGGCTCGAGGCGGCCGCCGACCGCCGGCGGACGGTGCGCTTCGGCCCCCGCACCCTGGACGTCGACGTGCTCCTGGTGGGTGACGACCGGGTGGACGAGCCGGACCTGGTGGTGCCGCACCCGCGGCTGTGGGAGCGGCGGTTCGTCGTGGCGCCCCTGGCCGACGTCGCTCCCGACCTGGTCCCGGCCGGTGCCGTGGCCGCCGCTGGTGGAGCGGTGCGCCGGGTCGGTACACTGGACACCGTCGATCCGATCGCCTGACGCGACCGGCACCCGCCCGGGGCTGGAGCGCAGAAAGGGGTCTGGTGCTCTCAGTGCTCGTCGTCGGCCCGGGCAGGGCCGGCAGGTCCATGGCAGCGGCGCTGGCCGCGCGCGGCGTCCACGTCCGGGGCCTCCTCGGCCGGGGAGACGACCTGCGCGACGCCGCCCACGGTGTCGACGCCGTCGTCGTGGCGACCCCGGACGGCGTGATCGCCGAGGTGTCGGCCGCCATCGAGCCGGACCCGGCCGCCGCCGTCGTGCACCTGTCGGGGTCCCTCGGGCTCGACGTGCTGGCGCCGCACCAGCGGGCCGGTTCGCTGCACCCCCTGGTGCCGCTGCCCGACCCCGAGACCGGCCGGCGCCGGCTGCTGTCGGGGGTGCCGTTCACGGTGGCGGGCGACCCGGTCGCCGCCGACCTCGTGCGCCGCCTCGGGGGCCGCACCCGGCGCGTCGACCCTGCACGGCTTGCCGCGTACCACGCGGCTGCGTGCATCGCCTCCAACCACCTCGTCGCCCTGCTCGGCCAGGTCGAGCGGGTCGCGGCGTCGGCCGGGCTCGGGCTCGACGCCTTCCTCGACCTGGCCCGGGCCGCGCTCGACGACGTCGCCGCGCTCGGGCCCGCCGCGGCGCTGACCGGGCCGGCGGCCCGGGGCGACGACGGCACGCTGGCCCGGCACCGCGCCGCGCTCGACCCGGGGGAGCTGGACGCCTACGACGCCATGGCCGACCTGGCCCGCCGGCTGGCCGGCGAGGCCGGGGCGGCACCGGGCCGGGTGGCGAGCGCCGACGGTCGGGTGCGGGGACCCGTGGCCGTCGCGGCCGGGCCTGCCCGGGTGCCGGTGTCGTCGGGGGCCGTGCCGTGCGGGTGATCGGGCGGGTGGCCGACCTGCGCGGCGCGCTGCAGGCGGCGCGCGACGCCGGGCAGTCGGTCGGCCTGGTGCCGACCATGGGAGCCCTCCACGCGGGGCACCGCTCCCTCGTCGAGCGGGCCGCCGCCGAGTGCGCCACCGTCGCCGTCACGGTCTTCGTGAACCCGCTCCAGTTCGGCGACGGCGGCGACCTGGCCGCGTACCCCCGGACCCTCGACGCCGACGTGGGCCTGGCCGAGGCGGCGGGCGCGACGGTCGTCTTCGCCCCGCCGGTCGCCGAGATGTACCCGTCGTACCCGGCGCCGCCGGCGACGACGGTCCACGTGGCCGGCGTCACCGAGCGCTTCGAGGGGGCGTCGCGGCCCGGCCACTTCGACGGCGTGGCCACCGTGGTGGCGAAGCTCCTGGCCATCGCCGGCCCGTGCCGCGCCTACTTCGGGGAGAAGGACTTCCAGCAGCTCGCCGTGGTCCGCCGCCTGGTGGACGACCTGTGCCTGCCCGTGGACGTCGTGGGCTGCCCCACCGTCCGCGAGGCCGACGGCCTGGCGCTGTCGAGCCGCAACACCCGCCTGTCGCCCGACGAGCGGCGGGCCGCCACGGCCCTGTACCGGGCGCTCGCGGCCGGAGCCGCCGCCGCCGGTGCGGAGGGGACCGAGGCGGCCGCCGTGCGGGCGGCGATGGACGCCGAGCTGCGCCGGGACCCCCTGGTCGTGCCCGACTACGCCGCGGTGGTCGACCCCCGGACGCTCGAGCCCGTCGACGTCGTCGCCGGCGAGGTCCGCCTGGTGGTGGCGGCCGCCGTCGGACCGGTCCGGCTCATCGACAACCTGGCGGCAGGGCCGGCGGCCACCCGCGGGCCCG
>JAJZYI010000341.1 GCA_021798135.1 Actinomycetes bacterium
TCGCTTCGGGGGTCGCTGCCAGGTCGGGGGTCACCGCCAGGTCGGGGGACCAGGTCGCTTCGGGGGTCGCTGCCAGGTCGGGGGTCACCGCCAGGTCGGGGGACCAGGTCCCTTCGGGGGTCGCTGCCGGGTCGGGAGCTGCCGCGGTGTCGTCGGCCGCCGTCGCGTCGAAAGACCACGCCGGCTCCGTCCAGGCAGACCCGCCTCCGGGGATCGCGACGGGCGTCCCGCCCTGCGCGTCCTCCGTCGGATCGCCGAGCAGCGCCGGCCACGCCGGCGTTGCCGCAGGGGTCTCGTCCGCATCCAGTGCGGCGGCGGAAGGTGCCGGCTGGGCGGCATCCCCTGCCTCGTCGGCACCGAAGGCCGCAGCAGCGGCGAGGGCCGCCGTCTGCAGGTCCGAGATGTCCGCCGCGGCGCTGTCCACCTCGACCATGTCGGCCTGGAGCTGCGGGCCGCCCGCCTCCGGCGCGTCGGTCGCGTCGGTGGTCGGCGCGTCGGTGGTCGGCGCGTCGGTGGTCGGCGCGTCGGCGGGCACCCACGCGCCCTCGGCGGCGCGCCAGCCCTGCTCGCCCCGGGCGTGGGCGTCACCGGGCAGCTGGGCCGCTGCTGCATCGGCATGGCCCGACACGTCGCCGGTCGTCCATCCCGGTTCGGTGGCCTGCCACGGCTGGTCGCCGCCCGGTGCCGTGCCGGAGGCAGCGCCCGGATCATCGACCTCGGGCCCCGCGCCGCTGACCTGTTCCGCCGCTCCCGGCAGCGGTGTGTCGGACACGGCGCCCGCTGCCCACGGCGCACCGGGCCGGGGCGCCGGCCCGCCGGCGGTGGGTTCGCTGCCGGCGGAGCCGACGGTGTGCCAGGCCGGGGGAGCGGCTTCGGGGGCGAGCCCGGGTCCCGCTGCCGGGTCGCCTGCGGTGCCGGCAGCCCCGCTGTCGGCCTCCCCGGATCCAGGCTGACCGGTGGGCACGCCGCTGTCGGCCTCCCCGGAGCCAGCCTGACCGGCGGACGTGGGTGGCAGCGGCGGCGCGGCGGGTCCTTCGTCGAGCACGAACGTCGGGACGCGGCTGGTGATGGCGTCGCGGACGATGGTGCCGAGCTCCTCGATGGAGCGGGCCAGGATGATCTGGCTCTGCTGGACCTCCGTCAGCCGCTGCAGGATCTCGTGCCAGAGCTCGGCCGACGACAGGGCCACGGAGCGCACGAGCTCGACGTCGCCCTGCGCCCGCCGGTCGGGAGGGTCCTCGCCGGTGCCGCCCACCTCGATCGCGCCAGTGGAGACGTCGGTCATCGCTGCCCCTTCGACGGTCGTGCCGACCGGCTGGTCGCCCCCGCAGCCCGGCGGGGGCCGCGCCTGTCGCCCGGGTGCCCGGCCCCCATGCTGCCGGGTCCGGTCTCGCCCGGGCACGCGCACCTCCCGATGTGGGTCATCAGCTGCGACGACGTACGTCGCACCCGGTGCCCGGCGTTCGGGCGCGAGCCATGCACCCGGTATGCATCGGCACGTTGGGCCGGCGGGCTGAGCCCTGATCGGTGGTCCGGCGCGCGGGCGCCGGTCAGGTGCGCGCCGCGCTGCGCAACTCGTCGAGCGACAGCTCGCTCGTCGCCTCGCCGCCGCACTGGCTGCAGCGGTTGACGTGGCGCCACGACCGCAGGAGCCGCGTGCCCTCGGGGTTCAGCCGTACCACGAACGACTCCGACAGGGGGTCGACGTCGAGCCCGAAGTAGGGCCGCCAGCCGGTCGCAGCGTGGTGGCTCTCGACCTCCAGGCCCTTCAGGACCCGGCGGAAGCGCATGCGCTCCGTGTCGAAGATCCACGTGCTGTGGCACGACTCGAGGACGAGGGGATCCATGCCGTCATCCTTCCCCCTCCGGGCGACGATCGGACAGCGGCCGCATTGCGATCGTGTGACGAACGGTGAACATGTGGTCTGGGCAACACTGCGCGTGGCCGGTGAGGCTTCGGGGCGCCGTGGTCAGTTGTTGGGTTCAAGGTCGTGGGGCGGGCGTGCCGAAGAAGGAACCGACCATGGACCGGAGCGACCTCGACCGACTGCTGCGCGTCCTCGCCGAGCTGGAGGGCTCCGACCTCCACCTGAAGGCGGGCGCCCCGCCGCGGGTGCGGGTCGACGGGGCGCTGCGCACGCTCGACGACGAGCCCAGCTTCAGCGCCGCCGAGACGGGGGCGATCGCCGAGGCGATGATGCCGCCGCAGGTCCTGGAGACGTTCCGGCGCCACCACGAGGCGGACTTCGCCTACTCCGTTCCGGGGCTCGGCCGGTTCCGGACCAACGCCTTCTACCAGCGGGGCTCGGTGGCGCTCGCCATGCGGCGGGTGCGCACGAACGCGGCCACCATCGCCGAGCTCGGCCTGCCCGACGTCGTGCGCCGCCTGGCCGACGAGCAGCGCGGCCTGGTCCTGGTCACCGGCCCGACGGGCTCGGGGAAGACGACGACGCTGGCCGCCATGGTCGACCACATCAACCACAGCCGCGCCTGCCACGTCATCACCATCGAGGACCCCGTGGAGTACCTCCACCGCGACGACCTGGCCGCCATCGACCAGCGCGAGGTCGGCTTCGACACGGAGAACTTCACCACGGCGATGCGCGTCGTCCTGCGCCAGGACCCCGACGTCATCCTCATCGGCGAGATGCGCGACCCCGAGACCGTCTACACGGCGCTGACGGCAGCCGAGACCGGGCACCTCGTCTTCTCCACGCTGCACACCACCACCGCCACCGAGACGATCAACCGGATCGTCGACTTCTTCCCGCCGCACCAGCAGGGCCAGATCCGCGTCAGCCTGGCGTCGTGCCTGAAGGGCATCATCTGCCAGCGGCTGGTCCCGCGCTCGGACGGGCACGGCCGGGTGCCGGGGCTCGAGGTGATGGTCGTGAACGGGCGGATCCAGCAGGCGATCCTCGACCCCGTCCAGACGTCGGACATCGACCAGATCATGGCCGAGGGCGACTACTACGGCATGCAGACCTTCGACCAGGCCCTGGTGTCGCTCCTGGAGCAGGGGCTGGTCGACCTGCGCGAGGCGATGAGCGCGGCCACCAACCCCCACGACCTGAAGGTCATGCTCGAGCGCAAGGGCCTGGTCCAGACGGGTCGCGGCGGTTTCGCGGCCGCCCGCTGAACGCCCGCCCGGTCCCCACGGGGTGCGCCCCCGGCGCCCGCCCTCGCGCCGTGCCGGCGCCGGTGCCCGTGCCCGCCGGTCACCGCGTGCCG
>JAJZYI010000342.1 GCA_021798135.1 Actinomycetes bacterium
GGTCTGCGTATGGCAGAAGTTGAGCCCGCTGTAGTTCGGCCGGACGTCCGGGCTCAGCGGGGTCTTGCGGGCGAAGTACTGGGCCAGCTGGTCGACGGCGATCCAGCTGCACGCCTGGAGCTGGACGTTGACGGCCGCGCTCACCACGCCCTGGCTGATCAGCTGGTCGGTCTGCGGGTCAGCGTAGAACGTGACCAGCAGGGGCGCGTTCGGGAACGTCTGGCCAGCGTACTTCGCCTGGATGGCCTGCGCCGCTCCGCTCACGGTCCCGTCGAAGGTGATCCACACCACCTTGGTCTGCGGGTACTGGCTCAGCAGCGCCGAGATCGTGGTGGTGGTGCCCTGGACGAGGTTGGCCGAGTTGGCCTGGGGCGAGGCGACGATCTTGATGTCCGGGTAGTTCTTCAGGACGCTCTGCATGCCGATGTTGCGGACGACGCCCCACTCGGCGACCGGGAAGGTCTGGTTGATCATCTGCTTGGTCCCGGACACGCTGGACAGCTGCTTCACGACGTAGTTGGCCAGGTCGACGCCCATCTGCTGGTCAGGGGTGGTGTAGCCGGCGTCGTACAGGTTGGTCCCGCTGTAGATGGACTGGCTGCCCGGTGCCAGCGTGCCGCTCGTGTAGACGAGGGGGATGCCGGCGGCCTTGGCCTGCTGCAGGCCGGCAGCGATCAGCGACTGCGGGATGCCGTCGTTCACGATGGCGTTCGGGTGGTCCGAGATGAGGGTGCTCATGCACGCCGCCATCACCGACGGGGTGCCCTGGCCGTCGCAGGACACGACCTTCCAGCCGAGGACCTTGGCCGCCTGGACGAACGAGTTGTACATCAGGCCGTCGGAGTAGTCGGCGGCGACGTAGCGCAGGTAGCCGATCGTCTCCGTCGGCACCGACACGACCGGACCGTCGGCCTTGGCTGCGGTGGCGGCCAGGCTGGTCAGCTCGGCGGTGCTCGGGCCCGTGCTCGACGACGAGGCGGCCGAGGACGACGTCGAGGACGATGAGGCCGAGGACGACGTCGAGGACGATGGGGCCGACGACGAGCTGGTGCTGCTGCAGGCCGCCGCCAGGAACGCGACGGCCACGCCGCCGGCGATGACCGGGAAGCGCCGACGGCGACGCCGGGACGCGGGGCTGCCAGCCGGCTGGACCGATGCGGATGCTGCGCTGCCGGTCCGGTGCTCTGCCCCGGAGGTTCGAACGGGTCGGTTCATCGAGTCTCCGTCTCTTTCGTGAAGTAGGTTTGCTTGTGGCATGGGACGTGGCCTCGGGAACTGGCGTCGTCCCGGAGCATGCCGGAACCGTCGCCAAGATTGCCTTGCCGATGGGCGGGTTCCCGTGCGCCAGCAGAACTCGGCGCAGGATCCGCTTGAACGGCGTTCAGGGTGTCGCGCCGACGCTCTGGTCACCAGGGCCGCTGCAGGAGCGGAACCCGGGTGCAGGCGTGCGTTCGCCTAGGTACGGTTGCTGAGCTGCACCACGGTTCCTCCCCTCCCGATCCGGCCGTTGGCGCGTCTGCACTTCGACCAATCGTTTGGTTGCGTTGTAGCGCGTCCGGGACCCGGATGCAAGACAGGAGCACCGAGCTGCCTCCGCCGTGCCTGCCGGGCCCCGTCGACCGCCGCCGTGCCCCCCGGGCGCCGTTGTCACCGGGGGGCCGCGTGGTTAGGATGGCGCCCAGCAATCAACCGGTCGGTTGGTTCGCCAACCGGGTGCGGGGGGGGCCGTCCCGCAGGCGGGCGCCGACCGCGTACGGAAGGGGGGGAGCGATGGACGCTCCTGACATCCTGTCGCCGGAGTTCGCCGCTGACCCGTATGCCGGGTACCGCGTCCTCCGTCGGGAGTTCCCGGTCCTCTACCACCAGGCGACAGACTCGTGGCTCGTCAGCAAGATGGAGGACGTCGAGCGCGTCTTCCGGGACCCGGACATCACGAGCGACAACTACTCGTGGCAGCTCGAGCCCGTCCACGGTCGGACCATCCTGCAGATGGAGGGGCGGGAGCACTCCCGGACCCGGAACCTCATCACGCCGGCCTTCCGCGGCTCGGAGCTGCGCGACAAGTTCCAGCCGGTGATCGACAAGAACGCCCGCGAGCTCATCGACCCGTGGCGCATGGACGGGCACGTGGAGCTCGTGAGCCAGTTCACCACCCACTTCCCCATCAACGTGATCGTCGACATGCTCGGCCTGCAGAAGAGCGACCACGAGCTGTTCCACCGCTGGTACCACTCGATCATGGCGTTCCTGAGCAACCTGACCCAGGACCCCGACGTCGCGGCGCAGGGCCTGCGCACCAAGGAGGAGCTGCAGGCCTACATGATGCCGATCATCGCCGAGCGGCGCGCCAACCCCGGCGACGACCTGCTGTCGGTGCTCTGCACGGCCGAGATCGACGGTGCGAGCATGTCGGACCTCGACGTCAAGGCCTTCGTGAGCCTGCTGCTCGTCGCCGGCGGCGAGACGACCGACAAGGCCCTCGCCAGCCTGATCCGCAACCTGGTGGAGCACCCCGACCAGATGGCGGAGGTCCGCGAGGACCGCAGCCTGATCGCCGCGGCGTTCGCCGAGACCCTGCGCCACAGCCCACCGGTCCACATGATCATGCGGCAGCCGAAGGTGGACTTCGAGATCCGCGGCGTGACCATCCCCGCCGGGTCGACCATCACCTGCCTGCTGGCGGCGGCGAACCGCGACGAGGACGTGTTCGACCACCCGGACGACTTCGACGTCCACCGGGCCGACCTGGACATCAACCGGGCGTTCGCCGCCGCCGCCAACCACATGGCCTTCGCCAACGGCCGGCACTTCTGCGTCGGCGCCATGCTGGCCAAGACCGAGGTGGAGTCGGCCACCAACCAGCTCCTCGACGCGATGCGCGACATCACCCTGGAGCCGGGCGTGACGGTGGAGGAGGTGGGGCTCTTCACCCGCTCGCCGGGAGCCCTCCCCCTCCGGTTCACGCCGGCCTGACCGAAGGCCGTCCCGCCCCCGGCACGCCGGGGCGAGCCGGGCACCACCCCACTCCCGGCGGCCGGGGGCACGACTCCCTCCGGACGTTCACACCGGGTCCCCGGCCGCCGGGAGGCTCCCGCAGCCGCCGGCGGGCGAGCGGGCTCGGACCACGGGCGCTCCCCGGCCTCCGCCCGCCCAGCGCCGCCCGGGAGCCGGGCAGCAGGCGGCACGCACCGACCCACACGCACCGACCCACACGCACCGACCC
>JAJZYI010000343.1 GCA_021798135.1 Actinomycetes bacterium
CGCCCGAGCGGGGCGGTCGGGCGGGGCGGTCGGCTCCGCGGGGTGCCGCCAGCCCCACGCCGGTTGCCCGGCGCCGGCTGCCGCTCGAGCGGGCGACCGGATGGCCGCGCCGCCGGGCCCTGTGGGGCCTGACCCCGGCGGTGCGGGCCGTGGCGGCCCGGAGGTCCGGTGGGCGCTGTCGCTCGCCCGCTGCGGGTGTCGTGCGCCTCGCTCCGGGGCTCGGTCCCGTCCCGGCGGCGACGCGGCCTCAGCGGGCGACCGGCTCGGTGGCGGCAGGCGGGCTGCCCGAGGGGGCGGGCGTGTCGCCACCTCCGGGGGGCGCCACGAGCACGGCCGTCGCCGCGACCGTGGCACCGTCGGCTGTCACAGCGACCGCGGCACGGTCGGCTGACGCCGCATCGGCCGCAGTCGCGCCTGTCGCGGCTGTCGCCGCGCCGTCGCCGGGCCGTGCCCGTCGCTCGGCGGCGGCGATGAGCCGACCGAGCACCGGCACCTCCCACAGGGACTCGGCCCGGAGGATGGCGAGGATGGTCGGCACCAGGTGCTCCGCAGCGTCGTAGGAGACGTAGCGCGGGAGCCAGTCGGGGTCGTACTTGGCGTTGAAGCGCCACAGGGTCTCGATCTGCAGGATCGACGACATACGCTCCAGGGCCCACCGCTCCACCCGGACCGGCAGGCTGTCGCCCCGCTCGCCGTCGAGGACCGAGCGGAGCGCGGCGAAGTTCAGGCTGAGGCCGCGCAGGTTGCGCTCCCGCAGGTGCTCGATGGTCGAGACGAGCGCGAAGTCGATCAGCCCGTTGGGGTGGTCGCCGCGTGCCCGGCGCATCAGGTCGAGCGAGTAGCCGCCGATCCCGGGGGCGGGCACGAACTGGCACATCGCCACCGGGCTCCCGTCGGGCCCGTCGACGACGCACATGAGCAGCCCCTCGTCGCGGCGGTCGAAGAGGCGGCCGAGCATCATGGAGAAGCCCCGCTCGCTGTCGCCGCGCCGGCTCTGGTCGAGGAGCCCGGCCAGCCGCTCCGCCTCCGCGGCGTCGATGCGGGCCGGGTCGCAGAAGCGCGCCGAGTAGCCGTAGCGGGCCACCCGGTTGAACGCCTGCCGCAGACCCTTCATGTGCCCGCCGGCCAGCGAGAAGCGCTGCACGTCGACGACGGCCTCGTCGCCGATGTACACGTCGCGCATGCCGGTCACCCGGTAGACGGGCAGCCACTGCTCGCACGCGCCCATCACCGACACCGCCCAGCCGTGGCTGTCGGCGAACCGGCGGAACGCCGCCCACACCTGTGCCCGTTCCGCCGTCGGGCCGATCGGGTCGGGCGAGACCAGGCAGATCCCGCCGTACAGCCCGTAGGCCACCACGCTGTCCCGGTGGAAGAACCACTGCTTGTCGCTGCGGAGCGCGAAGTAGTCCAGCGTGCCCTGCCCGTGGCGCCGGACGATGTCCCTGGCCCGCTGCTCGGCCACCCGACCGCCGCCGCGCGCCCGCTGCACCACCGGGCGCGTCGCCAGCAGCACCGTCACCACCAGCAGGGTGACGCCGACCACCAGCAGGCTCGGGCTCAGGAACCCGTCGACCCGCGCCGGCAGCGGCACGCTGCGGACGCCCCACAGCCGTTCCACGACGGCCCGCACCGCCCGCCAGAGGGGCACGGTGCCCGTCGGGTCCCGGTCCACGTGCACCTGCAGCTCCACCGCCGCGGTGGCGGCGACGGTGGCGAGCACCACCCCTCCCACGGCGGCCAGGACCGCCGAGCGCAGCGAGGGGCGGTCCGAAGCGGCGCCGAACTCGGCCCGCTGGGTCACCAGGAGGGCCAGCACCCCGGCGGCGAGCAGCGACGCCACGACGTCGCCGCCCCGTGCCAGGTGCAGCACGACGGTCGTGCCCAGCACGGCGACCGACACCAGCCACGCCCGGCGCTGGCCGCGGCGCACGCCCCTCGCCAGCGCGAGCAGCGAGATGCCCGCCAGGGCGACCAGGGCGCCGGCCGCCTGGCTCGCCCCGAGGGGCAGGACCTGCAGCACGTCGTGCAGGCGGCTCCGCAGCGGTGCCGTGACGGCGCTCAGCAGGTCGGCGGCGCCGGCGAGGGCAATGGCGGCGGCGGCCCAGCGGCGGACCCGCCGCGACCGCCGCCGCACCGCCTGCAGGTCCGGCGCCGGCGGCCAGCTGGCGCCCTGCGGGTACGCGGCGACGACGGCCGGCTCGGAGCGGTCGTCGGGTGCCCGCCGGGCGGCGAGGCGCTCGAGCAGGGTGGCACCGGGGTCGCTCGCCCGGAACAGCATCAGCCGGGCGTGCAGCTGCGCGCCCGTCTCGAGCTCCACCCAGGCGAACTGGCGGTGTGCCAGGAACACCGGCGGCAGGCCGAGCCGGCCGGGATGCTCCTCCACGGTCTCGCCGGTCGCTCCGGTGCAGGCGAAGAAGCCCTCGCCGAGGTGGCTGAGCTCGGCCAGGGGCGTGGCGCCGGTGACCAGCCCGGCGCGGCCGGCGGCCAGCAAGGACCGCGCGCTGTCACGGGCAGCGTCGTTGGCGGTGGCGCCGACCTCGGCTCCCGTGCGGCGCCAGGGGGGATCGAGCTTGCCGCCGCCGAGCGCCGACCATGCCTTGCGCCCGAGCAGGGCGAGGACGGCGCCCAGCACCACCAGGCCCAGGACGGCGACGACGGTGGCGACCGCC
This sequence comes from Actinomycetes bacterium, assembly GCA_021798135.1. Taxonomy (GTDB): domain Bacteria; phylum Actinomycetota; class Acidimicrobiia; order Acidimicrobiales; family UBA8190; genus JAJZYI01. The sequence continues at coordinate 2,673 of JAJZYI010000343.1, forward strand.
AGCCGCGTCCCCCAGGCCGCCTGCCGGGCGCGCAGCAGCACGTGCGACGACACGACGTGCCCGTGCAGCAGGCGCCCGATGAGCGCGCTCGCCGCCGGGTCCCTGAGCACCAGCACCACGGCGTAGGGGATGAGGAGCCACCACGCGAAGCGGGCGAAGCGCCGGTACAGCAGGCGCGAGGTGAGGAAGCGCCGGGCGCCGCCGGGATCGGTCAGGCGGTCCAGGCCGGCCTGCCACGGCGCGCCGGGATCGGGGACGAGGAGCCCGGCCCACGGAGCGGGGGCTCGTGCGCCGCCGGCCCCGTCGCCGCTCTTGGTGCCGACACCGTCACTGCTGCTGCTGCTGCTCCTGCCGCTGCTGGTGCCGCTGCCCTTGCTGCTACCGTCGCCGTCGCCGTCGCCGTCGCCGTCGCCGTCGCCGTCGCCGTCGCCGTCGCCGGCATCGCGGTCCAGGTCGCCGTCGGGCAGGAGGGCAGCCGGCTGCACGCCTGCCTCGATCTCGACGACCCGCGTGCCCCCTGCCGTGTCGAGGACGACCT
>JAJZYI010000344.1 GCA_021798135.1 Actinomycetes bacterium
ACATCGAGCTCGGCTGTGGTGGAGCGCTCATCGCACACCGCGACGCCGGCGACGAGATCACCATGCTGGTCATGACGTCCGGGGCCATCGGCCCCGGCGCGGAGGCCGAACGGCGGCGCGAGCAGGAGGACGCCGCTCGCATCCTCGGAGCGAGCCTCTGCTGGGGCGGCTTCGCCGACGGTGCCGTCCCCGACGGGGTGGACGCCGTGAGCGCCATCCAGATCGTGGTGGAAGGCACCGGTGCCGACGTCGTCTACACGCACAGCGTGCACGACACCCACCAGGACCACCGGGCCACCGCCCGCGCCACCTTCGGCGCCGCACGGCGGGTGAGCCGGGTGCTCTGCTACGAGGCGCCGTCGGCAGTCGGGTTCGAACCGTCCGTCTTCGTCGATGTCGACGGCCTGGTCGACGCCAAGCTCGACCTGGTCCGAGCCCACCTGTCGCAGGTGCTCGGCTGCGGGCTGGTCGACCTCGACGCCGTCGCCGCCCAGGCCCGGTTCCGCGGCTTCCAGGCCCGGAGCGCGCAGGCCGAGGCGTTCGAGGTGCACCGCTTCCTGTGGGACGTCGCCCCCGAGCGCAGCACCGAGCGGCCCGCTGCCAGCCGGCAGCCAGCCACCGCGGCATGGGACGCCAGCGACCCGGCCACGCCCGACGACATCGACCGTGCCCGCGTCACCGTCGGCACGGCAGCACACCTGACCACGACCGACGCCGGCACCGCCGGCACGCACGAGATGACGGAGACACGATGAGCGGCGGTACCGACAGCGGGCAGCGGGCACGGCACGACGGCGGGCACGGCCCGCGCCCGGCGGCACGGGCTCCTCGCCGGCGCCAGGCCGGCCGGATCGCCGCCGGCGGCGCGGTCACGGTCGCGGCGGCGCTCGGCGCCGTCGCCGTACCGGCCGTGGCCGGTGCCGGGACCATGGGCGGGACCTCGGGCGGAACCCCGACGGCGACCGAGAGCTGCACCATCACCGGCGGCGGCCTGCTCGGCCCGAGCTCGGGCACCGTCACCCTGCAGGTCGCCCTCGGCGCCACGCCCGGCAACGTCGTCACCGGCCAGACCATCACCCTGAACCCCGTCGTGACCGTGACGCTGCCGTTCTCGACGTACAGCCTGCTCGGCGTCCAGCTCACCGCCGCCAGCGCCACCATCGCCGCCAGCGACGCGAGCCCGTCGCCGGTGACCGTGCACGGCCAGGGCCTGCCGGTCGCCGTCACCTACGGCCTCCTGAGCACCAACCCCGTCACCGTGCCGATGGGGAGCGTCGACGTGACCGCAGGCACCCCGGGCACGGCGGCGTTCACCCTCGGGGCGACCTCCTTCACCGTGGTGCAGAAGGGGCTGCTGGGCAACACGACCCTCGACTTCACGTGCGCGGCGCCGGCGTCCACCACCGTGCTCGCCCAGGTGCCGGTGGCGCAGAAGTCCAGCGTGCCGGTCGGCGCCGACGGTGCCGGCGTGCTCGCCGGCGTGGCCGCCGTGGCGGCCATCGGCACCGGCGTGTACCGGCGCCGGTGGAGGGGCCTGGCAGAGTTCGAGTGAGCGGCCGTGCCCGTGGCGGGCAGGGCCCCGCCACGGGCACGGATCCGCTGCCACCCCACGTCTCACGCGCCAGCGGACCCGGATCTTCCCCGAGGGACCGGTCCAGGTGCGTTGACCACGGACCGTACCGCCGGTATGGTCACTCGCGGCGTCGCCCGACCCGGCTGCTGGACCGCGGGGCCCGCACCGCAGCCGTCGGAGCAAGCCGGTTGCAGCCGCACGACCAAGCTGGAGGGAGACGGACGACGGTGAGCGGCGCTCCCGCTCGACTGAGCGGCAGGGGCCATCGGGCACGGCGCGACCACCGGATGCGGGGCGGATGGCACCTGCTCGCCCGGGCCGGGCGGCTCGCCAGCGTCACCGCCGCGGCGCTCGCCGTCCTCGCGCTCGGCAGCCCGGCGAGCGGCGCAGCCTCGTCGAGCGGCGGCTCGGCACTGACCCCGTCGGCGAGCGGCGTCTCCTCGACCGGGACCGCCCCCGTGCACCCGCAGGTGACCATCCCCCGGGTGCCCGTGGTGCTCTTCGTCGGGGACGCCGCGCACTACCTCTACCTGCAGCAGGTGGTGGACGTCGCCGACGACGGCACCATGCCTATCGTCCTGGTCGACGGCGGGCCGGTGCTCACCACCGCCCTCTCCGGGACCCTCGGCGGCGTCGACACCGTCGTGCTCTACGGGCCGCTCCCCCCCGTGGGCGGCGTCGCGCTCGCCAACCTGACGGCGTTCGTCCGCAGCGGCGGTGGCCTCGTCATGGATGTCGGCGACAACCCCGGGCTCGCCCGGTCGCTCGCCGGCTCGTCGCTCGTGCCCGTCCGGGCCAGCCAGTCACTGCAGATCAGCGGGGCGTGGAACCTGCAGGCAGCGCTGTCGCCGCTCACCATCGGCCTCGACCCCACCCTGTGGTCGCCGCCCACGTTCGCCGTGTCATACCCGTGGCTGGCAGTCGAGCCGACCCGGCTCGCGCCCGGGGCCGCGGTCGTGCTGCGGGCCGGGGTGTCACCGATCATGGTGGCGGAGGCCGAAGGCCTGGGGACGGTGGTGTGGAGCGGCATCAACCTGCCGTTCCACATCGACAGCTTCGGCAACCGGCACGAGGCGCTGTACTGGCTCCACCTCCTCACCGTCGCCGGCCTGGCGCGCTACGGCGCGCCAGCCGGGAGCGCCACGACCGTCGCTGCCGGTGCCGCGGGCGCCGGTGCCGGCGTCCCCACCGTGGACCGGTACAGCGCCGCCGTGGAGCTGCACGGCACGGTGCGCGACGTCGTCGTGACCGACCTGCACGGCACGATCGGGCAGCCGGGCCGGTGGTGGACGGTCACCGTCGGCAGCGCCACCGTCCGGTGTCTGGACGTGGGGACCAGCGCCTGCTTCGCGCCGGTCCCCGCCGGCCGGGGCGACCGTCTGGTGGTGCAGTTCCACAACGCCGACCAGCCGACCGGCGCCGTCATCGTGGGGGCCGTGCTCGCCCTGCTGGCCGGCCTGCTGCTGCCCTTCGCCCTGACGACGCGCCGGGGGCGGCGAGCCGTCGACGCCGCCGCCAGGCCGCTCCTGCGGCTGGCGATGGCTGCAGGAGTCGGCTCCGGCGGCACGATCGAGGCGTTCGTGAAGCACGCCCTGCGAGCACCCGACCCCGCCAGGCGCATCGCCGCGCTCCACCT
>JAJZYI010000345.1 GCA_021798135.1 Actinomycetes bacterium
GCCGGCCAGCAGGGCGACGGCGACCGCGGCCGCGGGCGACACGGTCATCGCACCGCCGCCGCCATCCGGCCATCGGTGCCGACCAGGTGGGCCTCGGCCGCCGACAGGAGGTGCCGGACGACGAACGAGCGCCCGGCGACCTTCCACAGGGCGACGCCGCGTCCGAGCTGCGGCACCAGCTCGGCCTCGGTCGCCGACAGCCCGAGCAGCTGCCGGGCGGCGGAGACCTCGCCGGGAGCCTGCCCGTAGACGACGCGCGTCTCGGAGTCGGCCAGGAGCCCGCGGGCGAGCTGCTGGTGCTCCGATCCCTCGGCACCGCTCGCGGTGAGGTCGGACACCCGGTGCAGGACGGCCACGTTCGCCACGCCCCACGCGCGCGCCAGCTTCCACGACGCCTGGAGCCAGCGGGCCACGGCCAGGTTCGACAGGATGGCCCAGGCCTCGTCGACGACCACGAGCACGCCGCCGGGGGCGGGGGTGCCGCCGGCCAGCTGCGCGTGCAGCCACGCGGTGGCGCACGTCATGACGACGCCGAGCGCCGGCGACCGGTAGAGGCTGGAGAGGTCGAGCACGACCAGCGGCGCGGCCAGGTCGACGCCGGGGGACGTCGGGCCGTCGAACATACCCCGGAGGTCACCGGCGACGAGGCGGCGCAGCTCGAGCGCCGCCTGCCGGCCGTCGGCGGCGAGGCCGGGGACGTCGGTTCGGACGGCGGCCGCCGCCGCGGCGGTCGGCGCGAGCATGGCCGCCACCACGTCGGGCAGCGTGGGGTTCGGCTGCCGCCGGCCCACGGTCGAGACGGCCAGCTCCACCGCCACTCGCTCGGACGGCAGCAGGGGACGGCCGAGCCCGGCACCGGCCAGGGCGACGAGCAGCTCGGCGCGGCGGCGGTCGGCGTCGTCATCGTCGTCGGCCGCGGGCCGCGCCGAGGCCGGCGGCGCGTCGAGCGGGTTGAGCCGGAGGGTCCCGCCGGGACGGAGGTGCACGGGCTCGACGCCCCAGCACCGGGCGAGCGGCCCGTACTCGCCCTTGGGATCGACGACCCAGGCTCGCCGGCCGAAGACGGCATGGCGCCACAGGTAGGTCTTGACGAGGGCGCTCTTGCCCCGGCCGATCTGGCCGAAGACGACCATGTTGGGGTTGGTGACGACCCCGGCCCGGTACAGCTCGAAGGGGTCGTGGGCGAACGTCGACCCGGAGACGTCGACGCCCACCAGCACGCCGGGGACGCCGAATCCGGCGCCGGCAACGAACGGGTAGAGCGCACCGAGATGGCGGGTGGTCACCTGGTGGGCGGGACGCGTCACGGTCGGCGGCGGCTCACGCGAGCCCGGTGGCGAGCGGCAGGGTGGCGAGGAACGCCCGGGCCTGGTCGCCGTAGCAGCGGCGCAGCTCCAGCCCCGCCCGGGCGGCCGCCTGCTCGGCATGGCCGCACGCCGCGGCCAGCTCGTCGGCGGAGGTGGCGGTGACGGCCACGTACCCGCAGAAGCGGTACTGGGCGTGGCCGTCGGCCAGCTCGGCCTCGCGAGCGGCAAGGCTCTCCTCTTCGCGGCGCCGGCGCGCCGTGGCGAGGAACCCGCCGCGCCGGCGGAGCTCGGCGTCGGCGATGCCCGAGGTCCGCGCCTGCTCGACCTGGCGGGCGGCGCGCGCCGGGCCCACGGGCTCCATGACGACGGAGACCGTGCGCCGGACGTCGGGCGAGAGCACGAGCGAGCCGAGGAAGTCGGCAGGCACCTCGGTCCGGGGCCACTGCGCCACCCAGTAGACGGCGTGCCAGGTGCCGTCCGTCCGGACCCGGCTCCACCGGTCCTCCACCGCCATGGGCCACGGCCAGGGCGACGGCCGGGTCCACGCCGGGGCGGGCCACCAGGGCGCGCCGGGTGCCGGCACGCCGGGTGCGGTGGTGGCGACCGGCGACCGTCCGAGCGCGGCCCCGGCGTCGGGTGCGACGCCGGCGTCGGGCTCCACCGCCGAGCGCAGGACCCGCACCAGCGCGTGGGGGTCGAGCGGCGGCGAGCTGTGCACCTGGGCGTCGTCCAGGCGCCGGCGCAGCGCGGCGACCTCGCGAGCGAGGACCGTGCAGGCTCCGGTGTCACCGCCACCGGCGGACCGCACGGCGCGGCGCACCCGCCGCGCGTGGACGGACACGACCAGCAGCACGCCGTGGCGCAGCGCGGTGCCGGCGACGGTGCGGAGCAGGTCGCGGTACGAGGCGACGGCGGGCTCGTCGTCGGCCAGCCGCTGCCGGTCCTGGAGGTGGGCGACGAGGTCGCTTGCCGCGTCGGGCACCGTCCGTTCGAGCCACTGCAGGCGGTGCACGGCACCGTCGTCGCTCGCGACGGACGCCAGCACGCCGGCCCACTGGCAGACCCGGCGGTCCTTGTCGGCGTCCCCGGCCAGGAGGAAGCCGGGCGCGTCGACGGCCAGGACGGCGCTGTAGGCACCGCGCTCCCGGTCGACGACGACGCCGACGGCCGGCTGCTGCCCGGCGCCGCCGGGACCGGCCGGCTCGGCGAGCGGGGGCCGGCCCGGCGCGACGTCCAGCGCCAGCACGGCGAGCGAGGCGAACGGTGCCCGCGCCGACCAGCGCCGGGGACGCGACCCGGCGAGGAAGCGCGCCGCGTCGGGCGCCCACTCCTCGCCGGTCCTCCCCCGAACCGGCACCGTGGCCGCCGCCACGCCGGCCGCCACGGCGGCGACCGCCACGACGGCTCCCGCCACCGAGGGCAGGGACCGCAGCGCGCCCAGGCCGACGAGCAGCCCCGCGGCGACGGCGGCCAGCTGGCCGCCACGGAACCCGGCGATCAGCCCGCGGCGCTGCAGCGGCTCGAACCGGTACCTCGCCGGCTCGGTCAGCGGGGGCTCACCGGCCATCGCCCGCCAGCCCGTGCCGGTCCCCACCCGCCGCTTCCCGACCTCGCGCCGCGGGCGGCCCCTGGCCCTCGGCTGAGGCGGCCGACCCCGACGGACCCGGCCCGCCGCCCGGGCCAGTCGGCACGCCGCCGGCACCGCGCGGGCCGAGCTCGTCGTGGAGCTCGGCAACGGACCTGCCGGCGAGCAGGCCGTCGGCGAAGTGCCGGGCGAGCGCGTCGTGCCCGTCGTCCGGCGTCACGCCCGGACCGGTGCCGCCGGCGCTTGCGCCTGGCGACGCGACCTGGGCTGGCGCGACCGCGGCGCCTGCGCCGGAACGGGCAGCGCCGGCGGACGT
>JAJZYI010000346.1 GCA_021798135.1 Actinomycetes bacterium
CAGACAACCCTACCCGCCGGTGCCGAGACTCGCCGGCCTTCGGCCGTCCAAGTAGTTGCCGCTCGGGTCCTCAGCGGCCGACGGCGGCAAACTTCGCCGCCGCGAGATGGGCGAGGTCGGCGGGAGCGATCTCGAGCTCGAGGCCCCTGCGCCCGCCGCGTCCGAGCCTGCGACCTCCGCTGCGCCCGAGGCCGCTGCACTCGCTGCCGAGGCCGCTGCGCCCGCCGCGTCGGAGCCCGCGGTGGCTGCGCCTGCGCCCACCACCGCGGCGGCGAGCGAGCCCGCCGGCGCGCCCCCCGCGGCCGAGCAGCCCGCGACCACCGAGACCCAGGAGCAGTGACCCGCATGCCCAGCTTCACCGCCAAGGACGTCCAGGCCCTGCGCCAGGCCACCGGCGCCGGGATGATGGACTGCAAGCGCGCCCTGGAGGAGGCGGACGGCGACCAGGAGGCCGCCAAGCGCTGGCTGCGTGAGCAGGGCCTGGCCGGCGCGGCCAAGCGTTCGGACCGCGAGGCGTCGCAGGGGGCGGTGGCCCTGGCCGTGTCCGGCGGCAGCGCCGCCATCGTCGAGCTGCGCTGCGAGACCGACTTCGTGGCCAAGGCCGACGGCTTCGTCAGCCTGGTCGACGAGCTGGCGCAGCTGGCGGCGGCCAAGGGCGAGGCCGCGGTGGCCGAGCGGGCCGAGGCCGTCGACGACCTGAAGACGACCCTGAAGGAGAACATCTCCGTCGGGCGCGTCGTGCGCTTCGAGGTCGCCGGCGGCTCCGTCGTCGGGAGCTACCTCCACATCCAGGCCGGCCGGGGCGTGAACGCGGTTCTGGTCGAGCTGGCCGGCGGCTCGGAGGAGCTCGCCCACGACCTCGCCGTGCACGTCGCCTTCGCCCGCCCGGCGTACCTGCGCCGCGAGGACGTGCCCTCGGCCGAGGTGGACGAGGAGCGGGCGACCGTCGAGCAGATCTCCCGCAACGAGGGCAAGCCCGAGGCGGCCCTGCCGAAGATCATCGAGGGGCGCATGAACGGCTGGTTCAGGGAGCGCTGCCTCGTCGAGCAGCCGTACGTCAAGGACGAGAAGCGCAGCGTCGCGGACGTGCTCGGCGGTGCCGAGATCGTGCGCTTCGCCCAGGTCGTGATCGGCGCTTGAGCACCCCGGGTCCGACGGTCCGAGCCGTGGCGTCCGCGACCGGGGACCGGCGCGGCCGCCGCCTGGTGCTCAAGATGTCGGGCGAGGCGCTCGCGTCCTCGGCCTCGGACGAGGCCATCGACGCCGCCGTCGTGCAGCGGCTCGCCGAGGACATCGCCGCCGCGTGCAGCGAGCTCGACCTGCAGCTCGCGATCATGGTCGGCGGGGGCAACATCTGGCGCGGGACCACCGGCGAGGCCATGGGGATCGATCGGGCCACGTCGGACACGATGGGGATGCTGGGGACCGTGATCAACGCCCTGGCGCTCCAGGACGCCGTGGAGCGCCAGGGCCAGCCGACCCGCGTCCTCACGGCCGTCCACATGGCCGAGGTGGCCGAGCCGTACATCCGGCGGCGGGCCATCCGCCACCTCGAGAAGGGGCGGGTCGTCATCTTCGCTGCGGGGATGGGGAACCCGTACTTCACGACCGACACCTCGGCCGCGCTGCGCGCCGCCGAGATCGAGGCCGAGATGCTGCTGAAGGGCACGCACTCCGGCGTCGACGGTGTCTACAGCGCCGACCCCAAGGTCGAGCCGGGGGCGGTCCGCTTCGACGAGGTCACGTTCATGGACGTCATCAGCCGCGACCTGCGGGTGATGGACCTGACGGCGATCACGTTCTGCAAGGACAACAAGCTCCCGATCCTGGTGTTCGACCTGATGGCCCCCGGGGCGGTCCGCCGCGCGCTCGCCGGCGGCCAGATCGGTACGCTGATCCGATGAGCGACGACGATCTGGCCGCGGTGGTCCTGGAGGAGACGCGTGACCGCATGGACAAGGCGGTCGACCACACCCGGGCGGAGTTCGCGGCGGTGCGCAGCGGGCGGGCCACGGCCGCCCTGGTGGAGCACCTCCGGGTGGACGTCTACGGCGCGGAGGTCGAGCTGCGCTCGGTGGCGGGCCTGAGCGTGCCGGAGCCGCGGCTGCTGGTGATCGCCCCGTACGACAAGTCGACCCTGGCGTCCATCGAGAAGGCGATCCGCACGTCGGACCTCGGCATCAACCCGAGCAACGACGGCTCGGTGGTGCGCCTGAACTTCCCGCCGCTCACCGAGGAGCGGCGCAAGGAGCTGGTGAAGGTGGTGCGCCACAAGGCGGAGGAGGGTCGCGTCGCGGTGCGCAACCTCAGGCGGGGTGCCCGCCACGAGCTCGACACGCTCGAGCGAGACGGCGAGATCTCGGCCGACGAGCTCGAACGCCTGGAGCGGGAGCTCGAGAAGCTGACGCACGACATGGTCGCCGCCGTCGACCGGCTCCTCGCCCACAAGGAGCAGGAGCTCCTCGAGATCTGACGGGCCGGCCGGAGCCCCGGCCGGCCGAGGAGGCGACGTGGACGACCCAGAGGTCGAGGACCGCGAGACGAGCGGCGACGCCGAGGTGCCCGTCGAGTACCCCGTCACCGAGCGGGTGCGGATCGTGGGCGCGCAGCCGGCCGGTGAGGCCGCCTCGGGTGGTGTCGCCGCGCTCGGGGGAGCGGGTGACGGCGGCGGGGAACCCGTGGTCGTGGCCGAGGACGGCGGGTCCTGGGCCGATGCCCGCTCCGCCGTCACCGGCGAGCTGGCCGAACCGGCCGGGAGCCTGCCCGACATGCCGCACTGGACGGACCCGCCGACCGGCCAGGTCCCGGCGATCCTCGACCGTGGCGGGGACCCCGACGACCCCTGGTCGGCGGTGCTCGGTGGGGGGCCCTCGTGGCGCGAGCACCCGCACGAGTGGGAGGACGTCACGTTCGAGCCGGCGCTGCTGGCTGACGACGCCGACGACGAGCCGTTCGGCGACCGTTCACGCGGAGGCGGCGACCTCGATTGGGACATCGGCGACGATGCGGTCGCCGGTGGGCGTGGCGACGATGCGGTCGCCGGTGGGCGTGGCGACGATGCGGTCGCCGGTGGGCGTGGCGACGATGCGGTCGCCGGTGGGCGTGGCGACGGGCCCGAGGCGTGGGACGCCGGGGAGGCAGGTCCGGGCGCAGAGGTGGGGGACCCCGCCCCGGCCGGGCTGCGAGCGAACGGCGGCGAG
>JAJZYI010000347.1 GCA_021798135.1 Actinomycetes bacterium
TGGGAGACCGGGGCTGTCCCGCAACTGTAACCGGGGAGCAGACCCCATCTGAGGCCACGGTCCAGCCGGACGGGAAGGCCGGGGCGAGCGTCGATCCGGGAGCCAGGAAACCTGTGCCGACGGAGATCTCGACGCGGGAGACGTCAAGGGTGAACCAGTGGCAGCCGTCGCATCCCTCGGGCACGGTCATGGTGTGCGGCACCACGTCCAATGCCGGCAAGAGCACGGTCACGGCCGGTCTGTGCCGCCACTACGCCAGACGCGGGGCGCGGGTGGCGCCGTTCAAGGCCCAGAACATGTCGAACAATTCGGCGGTGACGCCCGCCGGCGAGGAGATCGCCCGGGCGCAGGCCTGGCAGGCCATGGCGGCCGGTGTCGACGCCGAGGTGGCCATGAACCCCGTGCTCTTGAAGCCCCTCGGGGAGCGTCGCTGCCAGGTGGTGGTGATGGGCCGACCGCTGGGCACGATGACAGCGGGCGAGTACCACCGGCTCAAGCCGGAGCTGCTCGACGTGGTCCTGGATGCGCTGGGCGACCTCCGCCAGCACTACGACGTGGTCATCCTCGAAGGAGCGGGCAGCCCGGCCGAGATCAACCTCCTCGACGCCGACATCGTCAACCTCCGCCTAGCCCACCACGCCGGGCTTCCGGCCATCGTCGTCGGCGACATCGACCTGGGTGGGGTGTTCGCCTCGCTGTTCGGGACCGTCGCCCTCCTGCCCGACGCCTACCGCCCGCTGGTCAAGGGCTTCGTGGTCAACAAGTTCCGCGGCGACCCGGCGCTCCTCTTCGACGGGCTGGCCCAGCTGCAGGAGCGGTCCGGCGTGCCGACCCTCGGGGTGCTGCCCTTCCTGGAAGGCCCGGAGATCGACAGCGAGGACTCGCTCGCCCTCGACCGACCCCTCGGAGCCGAGCCGGAAGGGGACAGCGGCGGGGCCGACCCGACCGACCCGACCCGGGCCCGCGACGTGCTCGACGTGGCGGTGGTGCGGCTGCCCCACATCGCCAACTTCACCGACATCGACCCGCTGCGGATGGAGCCCGGGGTGCGGCTGCGCTGGGTCGACGACGCCCGCGGGGTCGGGCAGCCCGACCTGCTCGTCATCCCCGGCTCCAAGGCCACCCTCGCCGACCTGGCCTGGCTGCGCCGCCGCGGTCTGGATCGGGCCGTCGGGGCCGTGCACGGTGTCGTGCTGGGCATCTGCGCCGGCTACCAGATGCTGGGCCGCTCGATCGCCGATCCCGGCGGCGTCGAATCCCGTGACCCTGCCGTGGGCGGGCTCGGCCTGTTGGACGCCGTCACGGCGTTCGGCCCCGACAAGGTCACCCGCTGGCGCCACGGTCGGCTCTTCGGCCAGCCGGCGAGCGGCTACCAGATCCACCACGGCGTCGTGCAGGCGTCGGGGCCGGCGTTCGTCGTGCTCGACGATGGGACCGGCGACGGCACGAGCGGCGTCACCCCGGCCGGTGGGGTGGTGTGGGGCACCTCGCTGCACGGGCTGCTCGAGCCGGACCGGGCCAGGGCGGCGCTTCTCGAGCAGGTGGCGCGCCAGGCGGGCAAGCGCATCGGCCACGGCGGATCGTTCGAGGCCGCCCGCCAGCGACGGATCGACCGGCTGGCCGACGCCATCGCCGAGCACCTCGACACGAGCGTGCTGGACCGCATCCTCAGCGAAGGAGCCCGGGTGTGACCGCCACCGTCGACGCGGTGCTCGCCGCCGTCGGCTCCCGGGTCGAGCACCTGCGGGCGTCGGTCGGGGCACGGCCGGCGACCGAGGAGGGGTGGCGGGACTGCGACGCCATCACGGCGGCGGACCTCGCCGCCGCCGTCGACGGCGCCGGTCCGCCGGGCACCGGCGACCGCCAGGTGGCGGCGTCGCTGCTGGTCCAGTCCTACGCCTACCGGGTTGCCGCGGTCAGCCTGGCGGCCTACGCCGTCGGCCTGCCCTGGCCGTCACCGGCGGCCAGGGCCACCTCGGTTCGCCTCGCCGGCGGGCGGGCCACAGCGCTGCGCTTCAGGGCCGACACGCTGGGGGAGGCGGGCGACGTCAGATCCCTGGTCGACGCGGCGTTCACCGGCCATCTCGTCCCGTTCGTCTCCACCGTGCGAGCGTGCCAGCGCCTCGGGGAACGTCTGGTCTGGGCCAACATCGCCGCCTCGTGCGCTGCGGCGTTCCGAGCGGTCGAGGGCTCGGCCCGCGACCGTGGCGACGCCGGTGAGCGGGCCGCGGTCCGTGGCCGGGCGGCCCAGCTCTTCGACCATGCGCCGTGGCTGGAGGGCACCGGGTGGTTCGACGCCGACAGCACCGACTGGGGTTGGCAGCGATCCGCCTGCTGCCTGTGGTACCGCACGGCGGGGGGTCGCACCTGCGAGGGCTGCAGCCTCCCGCGCCCGGAGGGGCCGTGAGCGGCCCGGCCGAGGTGACCACGGGCCGGATCCACGTCATCGTGTCCACCGACACCGACCTGCTGGCGCTTCGAACCGCCGTCGAGAACCTCCCGAGCGGCTTCCCGGCGGTCACCGCCGCCACCACCTGGGCATCGGACCCGATCGGCGATCTCGCCGGTGCCAGCTGCGTGCTGGTCCGCCTCCTCGGCGGGCGCCGGGCCTGGCCCGAAGGCTTCGACCGCCTGAGCGCCGAGTGCGCCGAGCGGGGCGTGGCGCTCCTGGCCTTCGCCGGCGAGGCGGTCCCCGACGCCGAGCTGACCGCGGCGTCGACCGTGCCGAGCGCCACCGTCACCGAGGCGTTCGCCTACCTGGTGCACGGAGGTCCGGCCAACCTCGAGAACCTGCTCCGCTTCGTCGCCGACACCGTCTGCTTCGACGGGTGGGGCTTCGAGCCGCCCAGCCCGATCCCCGAGCACGGCGTCTGGCGGCAGCCGGACCCCACGGGCACCGGTCCGGTGATCGGCATCGTCTTCTACCGGGCCCATCTCGTCGCCGGCAACACGCAATTCGTCGACGACCTGTGCGCGGCGGTCGGGGCGGCGGGCGGTCGGGCGCTCGCGCTGTGGTGCTACACGCTGCGCGACCAGGGGGCCAGACCGGTCGTCGAGCTCCTGGCCAGCCACGGGGCCCGAGCCCTCATCACGACGGTCCTCGCCGCCGGCGGCGCGGCCGCCGCGGCCGGCACGCCCGGCGCCCGAGGGGGGCTCGACGGCGAAGGTTGGGACGTCTCGGAGCTGGCCGAG
>JAJZYI010000348.1 GCA_021798135.1 Actinomycetes bacterium
GGTCCCGCCGGCACCCCCGGGCCGCGAGCGGGACGGCTGCCCCCGGCGCGTGGCGGCACGCCCTAAGGTGCGTGCGTGCGAGCGTTCGTCACGGGCGGCAAGGGGTTCGTGGGCTCCTGGCTGGTGGAGCACCTGCGGGCCTCGGGCGACGACGTGGTGGCGGTCGACAGCGAGGTCGACGTCACGGACGCCGAGGCGGTCCGGCGTGCCGTCGCCGCCTCCGAGCCCGAGGCCGTCTACCACCTGGCGGCCTTCTCGCACGTGGGGCGGTCGTGGGACGACCGGGCCGCCGTGGTCACGGTCAACACGGTGGGCACCGCCGCGGTGCTCGACGCCTGCCGGCGCCTGCCGTCCCCGCCTCGGGTGCTGGTGGTCAGCTCGGCGGAGGTGTACGGCACGGTGGGCGCCGACCGCCAACCCGTCGGCGAGGACCAGCCGATGCGGCCGGTCACGCCCTACGCGGCGAGCAAGGCGGCCGCGGAGATGCTGGCGGTGCAGGCCCACCTCGGCGACGGGGTGCCGGTCGTCCGGGTCCGGCCGTTCAACCACATCGGCCCCGGGCAGGCGGACAGCTTCGTCGTCCCGGCCCTCGCCGCCCGCATCGTCGCCGCGCAGCGCGACGGTTCGCGGGAGCTGCGCGTGGGCAACCTGTCGGCCCGCCGCGACCTGACCGACGTCCGCGACGTGGTGCGGGCGTACCGCCTGCTGCTCGCCGGGGGCGGGGAGCCGGGCGCCGTCTACAACGTGTGCAGCGGCCGGGCGGTGGCCATCGGGGAGATCGCCGGCAGGCTCCTGGCGCTAGCGGGCGCGTCGCTGGAGCTGCAGACCGATCCCGACCTGATGCGCCCGGTGGACGTCCCGGTCATGTGCGGCGACGGGAGCCGGCTGGCCGCGGCGACCGGCTGGGCACCGGCGGTGGCGCTCGACGACACGCTCACGGCCGTGCTCGACGAGCAGCGCCGCCGGGCGTGACCGCCGACCCGGGCCGCCCCGCCGGCCCGGGTCGGCGGGGCGGCTCAGGCCGCGCCCCTGCGCACCCGCGTGCGGAGCTGCTGGCGGGCGGCGCGGGCCTGCTCGCGTGCCTGCTGGACGGCGTCGCGGGCCGCGGGCGGCAGGTGCTGCTCCAGCGGCTCGACCAGGGTCTCGAGCCGGGTGATGAGGGTCTCGACGGCGTCGTCGACGTCCGCCAGGGTCCGGGCGAGCTCGGTCGGCAGCTCTCCCAGGCGCTCCAGCTGCTGCTGCACGGCGCTGCCGGCGCCGGCAAGGTCGGCGAGCCGCTCGATCCGCTGCTGGGCGGTGGTGCTCGCGGCGGCCAGCCGCTGGGCCAGCTCGCGCCGGCGGACCTGCGCCTTCTGGAAGCCGAGGACGCCCAGGCCCACGGCGACGTAGGCGGCGTCCCTGGCGGTCCTGGACACGTCGTCGGCGATGGTGTGGCGATCGTTCATGGCGGCCCTCCTCGGGGTGCTCGGCTGCAGGACGGGGGGGTCGCCCGCCCCGGGCGGGCGGTGCCGTGCCGGAGGCGGAGCGCCTGCAGCGGCCCTGTGACCCGCTGCTAACTACTGTACACGTTTCTGCTAACTCTTGCAAACATGTGCCGGCGGCCCGTGCCCGCTAGCCTCGCGGGCCTGATGACGACGTCCACCGCGCTCCACGCGCGCACCGCCGTCGGGTCGGCTCGCGAGGTGCCGAAACCGTGACCGCACGGCCCGCGGGTCGCCGCGCCGAGGCCGCCGCCGGGACCGCCGGGCGTGCCGCCGCCGG
This sequence comes from Actinomycetes bacterium, assembly GCA_021798135.1. Taxonomy (GTDB): domain Bacteria; phylum Actinomycetota; class Acidimicrobiia; order Acidimicrobiales; family UBA8190; genus JAJZYI01. Next base: position 1,762 of record JAJZYI010000348.1, read on the forward strand.
GGATGCCGCCCCGGGTGCTGCCGCCGAGGACGCAGCCCCCGACGTGGACGCAGCCCCCGACGTGGACGCAATCCCCGACGTGGACGCAATCCCCGCCGAGGCGGCAGCACCGCCGGTGGTGGCGGTCCTGGTCACCCGGGACCCGGGCCCGTGGTTCGAGGAGGCGCTGGCGGCGGTCGCCGGGCAGGACTACCCGGACCTGTCGCTGCTCGTGCTCGACGACGGGAGCGCCGAGGACCCGACGCCGCGCGTGGCGGCGGTGGCCCCTGGTGCCTTCGTGGCGCGGCTGCCCGGTCACCAGGGGTTCGCCGGCTGCGCCAACCGTGTGCTGCAGATGGTGCGGGGAGCGTCGCACTACCTCTTCCTGCACGACGACGTCGCCCCCGACCCCGGGGCGGTGCACGTCCTGGTGGAGGAGGCGTACCGGTCGAACGCGGGGGTGGTGGCCCCCAAGCACGTGGGTTGGCACGACGCCCGGCGGCTGGTGCACGTCGGGCTGACCGTCGACAAGGGCGGAGCCGTGGTCGACAGCGTGCTGCCGGGCGAGCTGGACCATGGGCAGCACGACGCCGTGCGCGACGTGTTCGCCGTGCCGGGCGGCTGCGTGCTCGTCCGGGCCGACCTGTTCGAGGAGATCGGCGGGTTCGACGCGGCCATCGCGGCGATGGGCGAGGACCTCGACCTGTGCTGGCGGGCTCACGTCGCCGGGGCCCGGGTCGTCGTGGCGCCGTCGGCCCGGGTCCGCCACCTCGAGCCACTGGCCGGCGGGGCGCGGCCGCCGGCCGAGGTGCCCGGCGGGGCGCCGTCGCTGCAGCACCTGCAGCGGCGACACGAGCTGTACGTCGTGCTGAAGACCTACACACGGGCGCACCTGGCGCGCGTGCTGCCGCAGCTCGTGCTGCTGTCGGTGGCGGAGATCGTGGTGGCGCTGGCGACCGGGCACCGGCAGCGGGCGAGCGCCGTGCTGCACGCCTGGCGCTGGAACCTCGCAGGTCGCGACCGGATCCGGGCCGCCCGGGTGGCGGTCGGCGCCCACCGGCGCCTGGCGGACACCGAGGTGCGGCACCTGCACGTGCGCGGCAGCGCCCGCGTCACGACCTACCTCCGGCGGGCCGTGACCTACGGGCTGCACGTGGCGCACATCGACGCGGAGAGGCTCGTCGCCGAGGGCGCCACGGAGGACGATGCCGGGGCCGCACCCGCGAGGTGGGCGCCGGGTGGAGCGCGCGGCGGCGCTCCCGGCGTCGGCCGGGCGCGTGGCGGGACGGGGGAGCAGCGACCTGCCGGACCCACCGGCGCCGCCCGTGGCGCGGGCCCGGCAGCGAACGCCGGCACCCGGGAGGCGTCGGGCACCCGCGGGACGTCCGGCACCGGGGGCACGTCCGGCACCGGGGGGACGGCCGGCACCGGAGCC
>JAJZYI010000349.1 GCA_021798135.1 Actinomycetes bacterium
CCCGGCGATGTGGGCCACCTGGTCCGCCACCGTCCAGCCCGGGCAGTCGGTGGGCAGGGCCCACTGCTCGGGCCGGAGCCCCGTGCACAGGTCGGAGACGGCGTCCCAGGTCTCCTGCAGCTGGTCGGCCAGGGCCGGCCCGCTGCTGTCGGCGACGATCCCTGGTGCCTCGGAGTCGGGAGGGTTCACGGCGAGTCCTCCGTGGGTCGTGTCGGTGGGCGACGGCTGGTGGGGCGACGGAACGCTGCGGCCCACGCTAGGGGCGACGCTAGGGGCGACGCCACGGCGCACGCCACGGTCCATGCCCGGCGTCGGGCCGGGTGCAGCGCCATGCCCGGCGTCAGGCCGGGTCCAGCGCCATGGCTGCGGGCAGCAGCTCGAACGCAGCCCAGTGGAGGTAGTCCACCAGCTCCTGGCGGCCGACGACGGGGTCGTCGGTCCACGACAGGATCATCTCCTCGGCCATCGAGACCCAGCCGCGGACGGCCAGGCGGAGCCCCGGGCGCAGCGGCGCCATCCCCAGGGCGTCGGCGATGAGGTCGACGATGCCGGCCCGAAGCTCCTCGAAGACCTGGAGCAGCTCCGGCGCCGCTCCGGCGCTGCGCACGACGGACCTGGCGACCGCCGGGTACCGGGCGATCGAGGTGACGAACCCCTCGAGTCCCACCCGCAGCCGGTCGCGCGGGCTCCCCGTGGGGTTCGTGTCGACGGCGGCGAGCAGCTCGGCCGCAGCGCCCCGCAGGACGGCGACCTGCAGGTCGCGGTTGGTGGGGAAGTAGTGGAAGACGAGTGCCTTGGACACGCCAGCGGCCTGGGCGACGGTGTCCGCGGTCACGGCGTCGAGCGGGACCGACCGAGCCTGGAGCAGGCCGGTGGCGACGAGCTGGGCGCGGCGCTGTTCCGCTCCGAGCCGCCGAGGGCCCTTGCTCGCCCGGCGAGCCGGGGCGCTGGCGACGCCGCGCCGCGACGGTCCACCGCTGGCCATGGTCCCATGCTACCCGATCGCCCACAAGATTGACCCGAGGTCAAGAGTTGGGGCCGTCCGCGGCGGGCGGCCGCGTCCCCCCCGGGGCCGCCCGCCGGCTCGGCTGCAGCACACGGGTCGAGCGGCTCGTGGCGGTGGCCGACCGCTTGCCCACGGCTACGAATGGTGGTTATCGTCTGACCACGGATCGCGTCCGGGGGCGCGGCGGCTGCACGGGGGGATGGGCAGGATGGGACACCGGGCCGAGGGAAGCCGTCGCGCGGCAGGCATCGGGCGGCGGCCACGGCGCCGAGCCGGGGGTCCCCGCCGTTCGCAACAAGCACGTGTGGCGCGGCGCGTCCTGCCCGTGGGGATCGGCGCGGCCGGCGCCCTGGTGCTGGTCCTCGGCGGGCTCGGCGTCGCTGCGGTGTCGCTCGGCCTGGCAGCGGCGCCCGCCGGTGCGGCCGGCAGCACGTTCACGTGGTCCGGCACCAGCCCCACGACGGCTGCGTGGTCGCTCGGCTCGAACTGGCAGGGTGGCACCGCGCCCAGCGCCACCGTCGGGGCCCTGTCGTTCCCGGCGGGAGTCTGCCCGAGCGGCTGCGTGACCGAGCAGGACCTGGCGCTCAGCGCCGGCGCGGTCGGCTTCGGTGGCAGCTACAGCGTCGAGGCCATGTCGCCGTCCGACACGCTCGGGATCGGGGCCGGGGGCCTGGCGGTGTCCGGCTCCGCGCCGGTCGTCGGCCTCGCCACCCCGGTCACGCTCACGGCCGGCCAGACCTGGACGGTCGGCGGCTCGGCCGCCAACCTCGGACTGCTCGACCCCCTGAGCGGCGCCCACGGCCTCACGGTGAAGCTGGGGGGTGGCGCCACGCTGGCCCTCCTGGGCGGTGACGACGAGGTCGGGCCGGTGTCGGTCGTCGGTGCCGACGCGGCGGACAGCGGCGCCAGCAGCGCCGGCGACAGTCTGGTGGTGCTGGGGCCGAGCCTGACGACGGGCCAGCCGGGCGCGCTCGACGCCACGGACGGCAACGCCGTGACCGTCACGGCCGCGGTCCTCCAGGGCAACGGCACCGTCGGGCCGCTCGACCTCTCCGGCGCCACCCTGCAGGCCGGGCTGCCCGGGGCCGGCTCGGGGACGCTGGCCGTCGCCGGGTCGCTCTCGCTCGACGGCACCTCGGTCCTCGGGGTCGGCATCTCCGGCACCGGCACCACCCCCGGCACGGACTACGGCCAGGTGACCGCCAGCGGCGCGGTCGACCTGGGCGGGGCCGTCCTCGAGCCGGCGGTCACGGCGTCGGGCTGCAGCGTCCCGAGCGCCGGCAGCGTCTACACGATCCTGGTGGCCGGCGGCGGGCTGACGGGACACCTCGACAGCGCGCCCGGCGTGGCGCTGGCCGACGGTGGCACCGTCCCCATCGCGGCGGGCACGGGCTGCGCCCAGACCGGCGAGGTGCTGAAGGTCGCCTACGACGCCACGGCCTCCCCTGCCAGCGTCACCGGGACCGTGGAGACGGCGGCGGCGAGCCCGTCCGGCCCCGCGGCCTCGACGACCACGCTCGCCGCGTCGGCCGCCTCGGTGCCCACCGGCGCGGGCGTGACCTTCACCGCGACGGTGACGCCGGCGCCCACTGGAGGGACCGTGGCGTTCTCGGCCGGGGGGTCCCCCCTCGCCGGGTGCTCGAGCCAGCCGGTGGTCTCGAGCGGCGCCGGGGCCGGGCTGGCCACGTGTGCCACGAGCTTCGCCAAGGCGGGCACCGAGCAGGTCACCGCCGCGTACTCGGGCGACGCGGCCGAGGCCGGTTCCACCTCCACGGCGCTGGCCGTGACCGTCACCGCCACCGGCACGCCCCCGGGCGGCGGGAACGCGAGCGGCGGGGGCAAGGGGACGGGTACGGGCAGCGGCGCGCCGCCGGCGCCGGCGGCGGGTGCGGGCTACCTGCAGGCGACGCGCGACGGCTGGGTCTTCGCCTTCGGCGCCGCGCGGTACTTCGGGTCGCTCCCCTCCGACGGGGTGCGCGTCGGCGACATCGTGTCGGTCGTGGCGACCCCGGACGGCAGGGGCTACTGGCTGGTGGGCGCGGACGGCGGGGTCTACGCGTTCGGCGATGCCGGCTACTACGGGTCGGTGCCGGGTGCCGGGGTGCGCGTGTCGGACGTGGTCGGCATGGCGGCGACCCCGGGCGGCAGGG